>CAZWSP010000012.1:21132-36152 GCA_964636585.1 uncultured Antarcticibacterium sp. | reverse complement strand
GAATAGATGGAGGTTTATCTACTTTAAATGTAAATTAATGAGTGAAAAAATAGCGATATTTTGGTTTAGAAGAGACCTTAGATTAGACGATAATGTTGGATTTTTAGAGGCGTTAAAGGGAAATCGACCTGTAATGCCTGTTTTTATTTTTGATAAAGAGATTCTGGAAAGCCTTCCAAAAGATGATGCTAGAGTAAGTTTTATTTCAGAAAACCTTCAAAAAATGCGAAATGAGCTTCAGAAAGAAAAAAGTTCTATAGCCATTTACCACGGAAAGCCTTCAGAAGTGTTTAAAGAACTTTTCAGCAATTACAGCATTCAGAAAATATACACTAACCGAGATTACGAACCTTACGCAAAGGAGCGCGATCAAGAAATTGCTGAATTAGCGGAATCTCATGATGCTGAATTTCTAACATTTAAAGACCAGGTGATCTTCGAAAAAGATGAAGTAGTAAAAAGTAATGGCGATCCTTATGTAGTTTACACCCCTTATATGAAGTTATGGAAAGAAACTTTTAAAAAGCAGGATCTAAATGTTGCTTATACTAGTCAGTATTTGAATAATCTCGTTAAAAATACAAGATTGCCAAATTTAAGTTTATCAGATATCGGTTTTAAACAATCCTCCATAAAAGTTCCGGATTATGAAGTTACTCCTACCTTGATCCAAGAATACGAAGCAACCCGTAATTATCCAGCTAAAGATTCCACTTCTCATCTTGGTCCACATTTAAGATTTGGAACTGTGGGAATTCGAAAAATGTATAAAAAGGCCATTGCCGAAAAAAATGAAGTCTTTTGGCAAGAATTAATCTGGCGAGAATTTTTTATGCAAATTCTCTATCATTTCCCGGATACCACAACGAATGCTTTCAAAAGTAAATATGACAGAATTGAGTGGAGAAATAATGAAGAGGAATTTGAAAAATGGAAAACCGGAACAACCGGTTATCCAATGGTTGATGCCGGAATGCGACAATTAAATGAATCTGGCTTTATGCACAACCGGGTTAGAATGCTGGTGGGTAGTTTTTTATGTAAACATTTACTTATAGATTGGCGTTGGGGTGAGGCTTATTTCGCTGAAAAATTATTCGATTATGAAATGTCCTCGAACGTTGGGAATTGGCAATGGGTTGCAGGAAGTGGCGTAGATGCAGCGCCTTATTTTAGGATCTTTAATCCCACCACCCAAATAAATGATTACGACAAGGACTTAGAATACATCAAAAAATGGATTCCTGAGTATGATACTGCAGACTATCCAGATAAAATGGTAGATCATAAGGAAGCAAGAGAAAGGGCTTTAGAAGTGTATAAAAAAGCTGTTTCTCAATAACTCTAACTATTTCATTAATTCCCTAGCTTTTACAAGATCTTCTGGAGTATCTATTCCTATCCCTTTAAAATTGGTTTCCACCATTTTAATGCTCTTTCCGTATTCTAGATATCTAATACATTCAATTTTTTCGGAAGCTTCCAATTCTAGTATCGGTAGGTGATAAAAATCGATTAAAGCCTCTTTTCTAAAAGCGTATACTCCTATATGCTTAAAATAAGTAACTCCAGATGTTGTTTCTCTAGGATATGGCAATGGGAATCTTGAAAAGTATAGCGCCAAGTTATCTTTATTGGTGATCACTTTTACATTGTTTGGATTTGATATTTCATCGCTATCCATCATTGGTGTTTTTAAGGAAGCCAGATCTATGGTTTTTTCTGGATCATTATTAAAAACATCTAATAGTTTGCGCAAGCTTTCTTCGTCTATTAACGGCTCATCTCCTTGAACATTCACTACAATATCTACATCCATATTCATAACTGCTTCTGCAATTCTATCGCTTCCACATTCATGTTCCTTCGTGCTCATAATGCTTTTACCATTATTCGCTAGGATCTCGTTATTTATAAGTTCGCTATCTGTAACCACATACACTTCATCAAATAAATTTGTGTTCAATGCAGCTTCATATGTTCTAGTGATCACGGTTTTGCCATTAAGATCTTCCATCAACTTTCCTGGAAATCTGGAAGCTTCAAAACGTGCAGGGATCATTGCTATAATTCGTAAAGGTGTATTAGTGCTCATAATTCTTTAATTAATTTTCAGTAAAAAATTCATCTTTAAACCCTATCAAATAGAGTTTATCACTCGCTCTTGTCACCGCGGTATATAGCCATCTAAGATAATCTTTATCTATTCCGTTTGGCAAATATGGCTGTTCAATAAATATAGTTTTCCATTGCCCACCTTGCGATTTATGGCAAGTCATGGCATAGGAGAATTTAATTTGTAAGGCATTAAAGAATTTGTTGTTCTTCACTTTTAAGAACTTCTTATATTTTGAAGTTTCTTCCTCGTAATCCTTCATGACTTCTTGATACAGCTTATTACTGTCTTCATAAGTTAAAGAAGGCGTGTTGCTTTCTAAGGTATCCAAAATTACAACGGTATCAAAAGCCGGCATCTTTGGATAATCGACCATTTGCACCTTTACTTCTGCAAATCTGAAGCCATATAATTCTTTAATAGCATGTATTTCTAACACTTTTACAATATCTCCATTGGCAATAAATCCAGCTTCTGAAGTTGGCTTAACCCAAAAATAATTGTTTTTTACCACCATTAAATAATCTCCCGGGGATATTTCTTCCTCCTGAAATAAAATCCTGGATCGTATTTGCTGATTATATTGATTAGCGCGCTTATTAGATCTCACTATAATTGAAGTTTCTTCATGCCCAAGATTGTCATAAGAATCTTGAATCGCGTCCAGAATTTCATCTCCATCTATCAATCGAATAAGATCTTTTTTATCAGAAAGTTTAAATTTGAAAGATTCGTAGAATTCTTCTGCCAATGCTTCTCTAATTCTGGTAGCATTTAAAAGAATATCGCTTTCTTCACTTTGGCGCACCACTTCGGTTAACTCAATATGAGTGACCGTTTTATCATAATCCTGACCGAGCGTTTGCTCCATTAAGGCTGGACTAAGATCAAGTTTTACGGGAGGTAACTGCGCGGTATCTCCAATAAAAATAAGTTGGCAATTCACCCCAGAATCTACATATTGAATAAGATCTGAAAGCAAACCTTTGTTTTCGAAAAGTTTAGAATCTTGATCTTCATCTGGGATCATTGAGGCTTCATCTACAATAAAAACGGCATTTTTATGCTTGTTAGGTTGCAACACAAATTGCACTCCAGCCCCACCGGTCTTTTTTGGGAAATAGATTTTTTTATGAATGGTTTGCGCTTCTTGATTTGAATAGAGCGAAATCACTTTTGCTGCTCTTCCGGTTGGTGCTAATAAAATCCCCGCTCTTTTTATCTTCCAAAGGTTCTTAACTAGCGAACTTATGATGGTTGTTTTCCCCGTTCCAGCAAATCCTTTCAATAAAAAGAGACTATTTGGCTTCGGATCTACCACATATTGCGCTAATTGCTGTAATGCGATATCTTGTTTTATTTTCGCCTGAAACCCTAACTCCTTGATTAAGAGTTTATAAAATTTATCGGCGGTAATGATTTCCATAGGCTATCTTGCAAATCTCAAAGATAACAATGGATTTTTAGGGCAGAAACTTTTACGAATAAAAAAAAATTGTAGATTTGCGATGAACTCTTAATAATTAAAACAGTCAAACGCATGAAACTTGTAATTCAATTACTCCTTTGGATTGTGATCATCTTCTTGGGATACATGGTTTTTAACGCAGTGTATGAGCCAATCCAATTTAATAAAGTTAAAGAGAAACGTTACGCTAAAGTAATTGATCGACTTAAAGACATTCGTGCCGCACAGTTAGCGCATCAGGAAATCACAGGAAATTTTGAAAAAGATTTTGATAAACTGATCCGTTTTATTGATACTGCTGAATATACACTTACGCAAAGAAGAGACTCTACCGTTATGGATGAGGAATACAGAAAGGCTTTTGGAGTAGATAAATACAAAGATATTATCGTTGTAGATACTTTAGGAACTGCTTCAGTAAAAGATTCATTATTTGGAAAAGATGATCGTTATAAGAAAATGATGATCGTGCCAATAGATGGTATAGACGCTAAGTTTACTATGGATGCTGGAACTATTGTGAAAAACGATAACAAAATACCTGTATTTGAAGCTAAGGTTGCTAAAAAGGTACTTTTACACGATCAAGATAAAGATCTTGTGATGACAGAAAATCAAGTAGTTTCTGTTGAAGGTGTAAACGGAGCTTTTATCACCGTAGGTTCTATGGAAGACATTAAGACCGAAGGGAACTGGCCTAGAGCTTATGATGACCAACAACAATAAGCAAGAAAAACATACTATTATAAAGATGTCCATTCAGGTTCGCCTGAATGGATTTTCTTTTTGCATTATAAATTGCAACTCTAACGAGATCCTTTGGTTTAAAAAGGTAGATCTCGGTAAAGAATGCAGTCCTGTGCAAATTTTGGAGGAGATCGAGAAGTTGTATGTAGAAGAAGAAATGCTTCAGCAAGAATTTAAAGAAGTGGGAATTTTATTTTCTAACGATCTTTTTACCATTGTGCCTGCAACTTACTTTGTTGAAGAGGAAGCTTCAACTTATTTAAAATTCAATACAAAAATTCTTCAAACAGATGTGGTTGCACATGATATGCTCTCTCATGATCTGGTGAATGTTTATATTCCATATACCAACATCAATAATTATTTCTTTGATAAGTATGGCGAATTTGAATTTCAGCATAACATTTCAGTTTTAATTGAAGCTGTTTTAGCTAAAAAACAAGTGAAGCCTGAAGCGCAGATCTATTTAAACGATTATAACAATTATTACGAATTGGTGATCGTACAGAATAATAAATTATTACTGGCAAACACCTTTCATTACGAGACTAAAGAAGATTTTATTTATTATCTTTTATTCACCTTGGAACAACTGCAATTAAATCCTTCTGAAGTTGATCTTTGGTTACTCGGAAGTATAGTAAAACAATCTGAGAATTACGAAATTGCATATACCTATATCAAAAATATAGATTTCTTGATCCCTGCTTTTAGTTTTAATGCAGAAATAGATAGATCTGAATCATTTCATAGAGAAGCCTTTTCTCTTTTAAAAACAATCAAATGCGAATAATATCTGGTCAACATAAAGGTAGAAGAATTACAGCTCCAAAAAAGTTGCCTGTAAGACCTACTACAGATATGGCTAAAGAAGGTTTATTTAATATTCTAAATAACACCTATCACTTTAATAAGTTGCAGGTATTAGAATTGTTTGCGGGTTCTGGAAATATCTCCTATGAATTTTCTTCTAGAGGAGCAGTCGCTGTGACTGCTGTAGATGAAAATGTAGATTGTATTAAATTCATCAAGAAAACCAGTGAAGAATTAGATCTAGATATTACTGCAATTAGAAGTGATGTTTTTAAATATTTAGAAAGAGCGCCAATAAAGGCAGATATCATCTTTGCAGATCCTCCATACGATTTTGATGATGCACAATTTCAAAAAATTGCTGATCTTGTATTCCAAAACAATCTTTTATTAGAAAATGGAATTCTAATTATAGAACATTCTAAACACACCAAAATGGATAAAGTTGAGCATTTTGATGTTGGAAGAAGGTATGGAAATTCTATTTTTAGTTTCTTTAAAGCAAGTGAATAGGAAATGAGCAAGGTTCTAAAATCGCAACGGCTTAGCTTTACCAACTTAGATTTCTACGAGAATTATGTAGTTTCTAAAATGGATGAAGGAATTGTTTTTGACAAAGAGCTAAGTCAGATCATGATTGAGGTTTGTCTTGAATTCTTTAACGGGAACTCATTTATTTACATTGCCAATCGCGTAAATCATTACAACGTAGATCCAACCATATATCTTAACTTGGGGAATTACGAGACGTTTAAAGGAATTGCGATTGTAGATAAAACTGCATCTAAAGTAAATCTGGCTGCTTTTGAAAAGAATTTTACCAGTTATCCCTTCGAGATCTTCGATAATTTGAATGATGCTATGAAGTGGGCAGATGATTTAATAAAAAAGTAGGCCTATAAGCCGGATTCTGTTTCCCGATATAAACCGGGACCCTTATCATTTATCTCCTATTCTTGTTACCAAGAATCTTTAGCTGCCTACCCTCCAACAACGGGCGAGCAACCCTTAAATGCTGGTATACATGGCATTGCACCGCATAGAGTTTACCTGGTTTCACTACAGCTTAACCTGTACATACTTTCTGTTGCACTTGTCCTGATCTCACGACCGGTGGGTGTTATCCACTATGCTGCTCTACGGTGTCCGGACTTTCCTCCACACCGGGGGTGTAGCGATAAGGCGACCTACTTTGCGGCAAAGATACATTAGCAATTTAAATCTAGCATTATCAAGCCCTAATTCAATTTTATTAAATATTTAATGCACAATTTATCTTAATAAAAAATAGGGTTTAGGCTTACATCTTAGGGATGGTATTTCTATATTTGTTTTTCAAAATTTATCTATGGAGCATTTTGTTGTATCGGCACGAAAATACCGCCCCCAAACATTTAAAGATGTGGTGGGACAACAGGCCATTACAAATACTCTTTTAAATGCCATAGAACACAATCATTTAGCGCAAGCTTTGCTTTTTACAGGTCCGCGTGGGGTTGGTAAAACTACCTGCGCCCGTATCTTGGCAAAAATGATTAATCATGATGGTACTCAAAAACCAGATGAAGATTTCGCTTTCAATATTTTTGAATTAGATGCCGCTTCCAACAACTCGGTAGATGATATTAGAAATTTGATCGATCAGGTTAGGATCCCACCACAAGTTGGAAAGTACAAGGTGTATATTATAGATGAGGTACATATGTTATCTGCCTCTGCTTTTAATGCATTTCTGAAAACTTTAGAGGAACCACCAAAACATGCCATTTTTATATTGGCAACTACAGAAAAGCACAAAATAATTCCTACTATTTTATCTCGTTGCCAGATCTTCGATTTTAAAAGGATCACCGTAACAGATGCTACCAAGTATTTAGGATATATCGCAGAACAGGAAGGAATTGAAGCAGATGAAGAAGCGCTACACATTATTGCTCAAAAAGCAGATGGTGCCATGCGTGATGCACTATCTATTTATGACAGAGTAGTTAGCTTTAGCGGTGCAAAACTTACCAGACAAGCGGTTACAGAGAATTTAAATGTGCTGGATTATGAAACATATCTAAACATTACGCAGTTAATTTTAGATAACAATATCCCGCAACTTCTTGTAGATTTTAATACCATTCTTGCGCAAGGTTTCGATGGGCATCACTTTATATCTGGCATCGCATCTCATTTTAGAGATCTCTTAGTTTGTAAGGACCAGCGAACAATTGCACTTCTGGAAGTTGGAGAAACAGCAAAAGCCAATTATTTTAAGCAATCTCAGCAAACTTCTCATGATTTCCTCCTTAAAGGAATCGAGATGGCTAATGATTGTGATCTAAAATACAAAGCCAGCCGTAATCAGCGGTTACTGGTTGAATTATGCCTAATGCAACTTGCCTCTATCAATTTTGATGGAGAAAAAAAAAAGTCTGAACCCTTCATAATTCCTCCAAAGCATTTTGAAAATACAGTAAAAGCTTCAGTTCCTGTTTCTACGGAAGAAAAAAAGGTGATTACTGAAGAAGAATTTTCTAAAGATGCTGCTCAACCTGAGGCTTCCGCGTTACAACCACAACAAGCTTCTCCTGAAGTTGAAGCAGTTTTACCTTCAGATATAACTTCAATTAATAGTTCTGAAGAAAATTCAGTTGAAGAAGTTTCAAAGGAAATAAATTCAGAAGAGAATACTTCACCCCAAACAATTTCACAACCAAAAGAATCAGAAGCTAGAGCTGTTCCCAAAGTTGAATCTAATTCTATGGAAGTTGCCGGTATGCCTAAAAAGGTATCTGGTCTTTCAATTAAAAGTATTCAGCAGAAAAAAGAGATCTTAGCTAAGAAACAAGGCGAGAAAGCATCTGAAAATCAGGAGATGGATGAAGCTATCACTGAAACTCAGCTTCATGCTGCTTGGGACGAATATATACAAAGATTAAAGCACAAAGGTTCTAAAATATTGGCTTCTATTCTGGAAACCGATATGCCTAAACTTACCAGAAAGGTTATTAGCATTGAGCTTCCTGCAGAAACCATGAAGAAGGAATTGGAACGCAGCACCAATCCGTTGATGCTTTTCTTAAAAAAGAAACTTCAAAACACACTTATCACTTTAGAGATTCAGGTGAACGAGCAAGTAGCCAAGAAGTATGCTTTTACAGACATGGAGAAATTCAATAAACTAAAGGAACAAAATCCTTTATTAGAAAAATTACGAACCACATTCGATCTAGATATATAAGTATGCTTGGTTTAAAACTTCCTACAGATCCGCGTTGGGCATCTATTGCCGAAAAAAATATTGAAGATATTCTTATAGATCATGCGTATTGTGAGCAAAAAGCAGCTTCCACTGCTATCTCGCTAATTGTTTCGTTCCCAGAATATTCTGAATTAGTAAAAGAAATGACTGCTCTGGCGAGAGAAGAAATGGCTCATTTTAAAATGGTACATGATAAGATCTTGGAGCGTGGCTATGTAATGGGCCGCGATAGAAAAGACGAATATGTGCTAGAATTGCTGAAATTCTTTCCAAAAGGAGGTTCCAGAGCTACTCAATTAGTTCATCGCCTTTTAATAGCGGCACTTATTGAAGCTAGAAGTTGCGAACGGTTTAGACTGCTTTCAGAAAAATTAAAAGAGGAAGAACTTAGAGATTTTTACAGAAATCTTATGGTAAGTGAAGCCGGACATTATACCCTTTTTTTGAATTTTGCACGAGAATATGGAGATCGAAAAGAAGTAGATACCAAATGGCAAGAATTACTTGAGTTTGAAGCTGAAGTAATGAAAAACCTTAGTAAATCCCAGAGCATACACGGTTAAAACTTACATTGTCTCGTGATATAATGACTTTATAATACCATCTGCCAATCCAATTTTTGGTACATAGATTCTCCTTGCTTTAGTCCATTTCATTGCAGATAAATAGATCCTGGTTGCAGGAATAATTACATCGGCACGGTCATCATTCAAGTTAAGTTCTGTAATTCTCTCTTCATACGTAAAGGAATTAAGGAGTTGATAATAGGAACTTAAGTAAAGGAAACTAAGCGGCTTCCCGAGGGCTTTTCCACTACTTTTAAAGATGTTATTAATGTTTCCTCCAGAACCAATCAGGTCTATTTTATTATGGTTCTTGGTTACTTCACGAACCCAAGTTTCTACTTCGTCCCAGATTTCAGGTTCAGATATTTTTTGAAGTAATCTTACCGTACCTAATTTAAACGATCTTGAGGTAATAAATTCTCCATTAGAGTATAAAGTAAATTCGGTACTTCCTCCACCAACATCTACATACAAATAGGTTTTATCTGTTTGTATCAAGGCATTTAAATCTGTTGTGGCAATAATTGCAGCTTCATGGCTTCCATCTATAATTTCAATCTCCACTCCGGTTTTTTCTGCAATTTCATTTACGATGCTCACTCCATTCTCAGCTTCTCGCATGGCAGAAGTTGCACAGGCTTTATATTTTTCGATCTTATGAGATTTCATAAGCAATTTAAAGGCCTGCATGGTATCTATCATTCTCAATTTATTTTCTTCTGAAATTAATTGAGATATAAACACATCTGCCCCTAATCTAATTGGTACCCGAACCAGTGAGGTTTTCTTAAAAATAGGTTCTCTTCCCTCCTGCTCTGTGATTGTTGATATTAACAATCGCACGGCGTTCGATCCGATATCTATTGCTGCATATTTATGTTGTTTTATCAAACTTCTATGGCTTCTAATTTTTGTTGGTAATAATCGTATAGCGCGTATTGCGATCTTATAGCCGGAACAGCTTTCTTTCTATACGCATTGTCTTGATTTGCACTTAAAACACGTGCTTTCACATTGTCTTTCCAGCTTATCATGAAGGTTTCTAAGATCTCTTTTTTGATCTCTTCATCATAAATAGGACAAGAAACTTCTACGCGAGAATCCATATTTCTAGACATCCAATCTGCAGATGAAATATAGATCTTTGGTTTTCCTGCATTTTCGAAAATATACACTCTAGGATGTTCTAAAAATTTATCGATAATGCTAATAGCTTCAATATTTTCACTCATTCCAGGAACTCCCGGAATCAAAGAACAAATCCCTCTTACAATAAGCTTGATCTTTACTCCTGCTCTGCTCGCATCATATAATTTATCTATTAAAGTATAATCTGATAAACTATTCAACTTCAATTTTATACCACTACGCTTTCCTGCTTGGGCGTGTTCAATTTCAGTGTTGATAAGCTTCACTAAAGCCATCTTTGTATAATGTGGAGATACTAATAAATGCTTATATCTACTCACTTTATAATTGATCTCGAAGAAATCAAACACTTTATTCAATTCCTTTAAAATATTCTGATCTCCGGTGAAAAGTGTATAATCTGTATATATTCTGGAGGTAGATTCATTTAAATTTCCTGTACTGATAAATCCATATCTACGAAGCTTTCCATCTTCTTCCCGTTCTATAACGCAGGTTTTACAATGAACTTTTAATCCAGTAACTCCAAAGATCAGGTTAACTCCTTCTTGTTGCATTTGCTCGGCATACTTGATATTTGCAACTTCATCGAATCTTGCTCGAAGTTCAATTTGCACCGTTACTTTTTTACCGTTTTTCACGGCATTAATAAGTGAACTGGCAATGTGAGAAATCTTGGCAAGTCTATATATAGTGATCTTGATAGTTCTAACTTTAGGATCTAAAGCAGCTTCTCTTAAAAATTTCACCACATAGGCAAAGGTTTGGTAAGGAGCATACAGTAAATAATCCTTTTTCGCGATCATTCCCAGTAAACTTCCTTGAAGCACCAATCCTTTAATTGGCAATGGCTCGATTGCTGGATAAAATAATTTTTCATTTCCAAGATTCGGGAAATTCATATAATCTCGTCGATTATGATATCTTCCGCCGGGAATAATACTATCTGTAGAATCTATTCCCATCTTACCCATAAGATATCCTAAGGTATCTTCAGCAATGTTCATATCATAAACAAAACGAACCGGATCTCCTTTAATTCTATCCTTCACACTTAAAGAGATCTTTTCAATAAAACTCTTACTTAAATCACTATCTATATCCAACTCTGCATCTCTGGTGATCTTGATCATGTGCGCAGTAACACTTTCATATTCAAAAATGTTGAAAATGGTCTTTAGATTAAATCGAATAAGATCATCCAACAATATGATATAAGTTTTTCCGTCTTCCTTTGGAAGCACAACAAAACGGTCTATACTTCCCGGAATTTCTATAAGTACATACTTTTTATCTCTTACATGGCGATTTAGCAGTTTTGAAATTCCTTGCTGCGGAATTTCTTCTTTCATCACCATCTTCACAGCTAAATATGCAGCGCTATCTTTAAGACTAGGAATTTCTACCAGGTCATTTAAAATAATGGTTACTAAAGCTGGACTTACCTTAGAAAGAAAGTAATTTTTTATATAAGCCTCCTGAGATTCTGAAACTTGTTTTTCATTAATAATATAAATATCGTGATCCTTCAGTTGCTCCTGAATGCTATGCAACACCTGTAAACTTTCAGATTGTTGCTCTATAACGATCTGAGTGATCTCTTCCAGAAGTTTACTCGCCTTAATTCCGCCCAAAATACTTTTGGCGCTTTTCCCTGCAAGATCAATTCGTTTAATAGTTGCATATCGAACCTTAAAAAATTCGTCTAAATTATTAGAGAAGATCCCTAAGAATCGAAGTCTTTCTATAAGTGGAACAGATTCATCTTCTGCTTCCTGTAAGACACGAGCGTTAAACTGAAGCCAACTAAGCTCCCTATTAATGTATTGGTTATTACCCATGAATGTTATCGTAAATTTTTAGGGAATAAACTCAGTATAGTTTTTCCGTTTTCAATATGCTCCCAACTGTCTGCATCAAAATCGAACATGGTAAGTCCGGTTGTTGGTATATTATCTACATAACTGTTGCCAAGTAAATTAACCAGATTGGTGGTTGCGGGATTATGACCGAAGATCATTAAATTATCTATGTTATTATCACAATTCTTGATCTCATTATAAAGATCGTTCACATTAAATGTATACAATGCTTTTACAATTTGAAAATCTTGATCATCGATATTTAAAATTCTTTTAAAAATTTTAGCGGTTTCTAAAGCTCTTACTGCTGGACTAGTCCAAACATTTACTGGTTTCTTTAAATAAGATTTAAAAGCTGATGCTACTAATTCCCCATCATTTTCACCTCTTTCCAAAAGCGGTCTTTTATCATCTGGAAGATTTTCTCCCCAAGACGATTTTCCATGTCTAACTAAGGTTAACCTTTTCATTATTATGGTGCTAAACGTTTATAAGTCCAATTATTCTGCTCTTCGGTATATAAAATTCTATCGTGTAATCTATTGCTTCTCCCTTGCCAGAATTCAAAACTTATAGGTTTCACTATAAATCCACCCCAAAAATCCGGTTTCGGAATTTCCTTGTCATGAAATTCTAATTCCAATTCACTTAAGGTATTATCTAATACTTGTCGGGAGGCTATTTCTGAACTCTGATGAGAAGTCCATGCGCCCAACTGACTGCCACGGGGTCTTGAGTTAAAATATTCTTTTGCTTTTTCTTCTGAAGATTTTGATGCAGTACCTTTAATTATAACTTGCCTTTCCAGTTCAGGCCAAAAGAATGATAAACAAACATTCGAATTCTTTAAAATAGCCTGTCCTTTTTCAGATCCATAATTTGTATAGAAGATAAAACCTTCAGAACTGTATTCTTTTAAAAGCACAATTCTATTCTTCGGAAATCCATCTAAACCAATATTAGAAACATTCATTGCATTCACTTCAGAATCTGCTTTTGAAGCTTCCATTTCTTCAAACCATTTTTTGAATTGAACAAATGGATCATTGTCTAGAAAGTGTTCTAACAACTCCATTTTGTCATAATTTCTGCGGTAATCAGATAAATCTATACTCATCTATAATGCTTTGCTGCAATTTACATGATTTGCAGATAAATTATAGAAATACCTGCTTTTTTAAATAAAACATTAAGAAAAAATATAAATAAATATAGCATTAAAATGAAGTTAAAAATCGATTTTCGAAATCAATAAATATAGGTTTTAGTACAAATCTAAGCTGAATTTGTAAACTAAAATCGAACAATTTTTTACGGAATAGTCGATTTATTAAAACTTAAAAGTTCTTAAAATTAAATTCAATAAATAAGTGAAATCCCTTATTGAAATTGTCAATTTCAAACAATCCGAAGTTGATTTTTTCATTAGAAATGGGTGAAAACTAGTAGTTTACGTCATCAAAAGATGTACTTCATACCCCGAAAAATGTATTTAATCTAAAATATTGCCGAAATCTTTTTTTAACAGTCTATTATAATAAATTTACTTCATATTGATACAACAACAAATTGCCTCAAATCGATTTGTAAAAGATTCCCCCCACAAAATCTTCTGTATAATATACCAATTGTTCTGCCCCTAAAAGAGAACAAATTGTGGTTAAGCCCCAAGCAAAATCACTCCATTTTAATAGACAATTAATAATTATCAATTTTTGAAATCCCTGTATCCATTTTGGAACGGGTATCATAAATAAAATTAGTACTAATTCAAAAGTGTACATTATGGTTTGGAAAACTACTTCGCCAACATTTGAAAATGCAAAAAGAACCTTAACAGGCTTACCTTCCATTTTTAATAAATTAATAATTGCATTTGCACTTTTGGTTGCCATGGGTGTGAATGCACAAGTTGCACCATTAACTATTCCTAACGGAGGATTTGCAATTGATGGAAACTTAAAAGCTAACTACACGGTTTCTGGGATTGGAGATTGGGTTCCTGGACCTACAGGTACTGGTGGATATGTACTTTCATCTGCTGGAGTTCCATTAATTGGATCTACTACCACTCTTATTAGAGATGAATTTAATAGTGGAAACGATAACTCTTTTTCAGCCGGTTCTAAAACTGGACAAAATCCAGAAGAATGGAACTGGTCCAGATCTCCTGTAACTGGAAAGGGAGATATCCATAATGCCATGTACCATATAGGAAAAGACATTAATAATAACGAATGGATTGTTGTTGGAAGTGATAGAAGAGTTACCGATGGTACTAGTTATATAGATTTTGGGTTTTTTCAAAATACCTTAACTGCCGATTCAGATTTCGGATTTACTTCTGCAGGAACTCAAGGCGGAAGAACGGTAAATGATATTTTAGTAACTGTGGAATATCCTTCTGGAGGATCGGTTGCAAAAGTTTATTTCTATTTATGGACTGAACTTAAAGATAGAAAAGGAAATACTTATTACGCCTATGAATTAAAGGATATTTCTGGAACCAATATAGCTTTTGCACAATCGAATGCTACAACTGTGGATGTTCCTTTTGGAGCATTTGGTTCTTTAACGTATAGTGAAAATCAATTTGTTGAAGCTGCCGTAAACTTAACAGAAATTCTTGGTAGAGTTGATGCCTGTATTGGGGTAAGTATTAAAACCATTTTAATAAAGACCAAAAATTCAGATTCTGACACAGCTGCCTTAAATGATTTTATTGATCCAATTCAAGTTAAATTAACCTTTGGAACAGCTTCTATTAGTTATGAAGGAAGCCCAGTATGTAAATCGACTCCTTCAATTACTCCAACTCTAACTGGAGTAACTGGTGGTTCATATAGTTCCTCATCAAGTAATCTTGTTGTAGATGCATTTACAGGAACTGTTGATGTTTCCGCAAGTCAACCTGGTACTTATGAAATCACTTATACCTTTGTAACAAAGGGATGTACAAAAACCACTAAAACAAGCATAACAATTGTTGCTGATCCAACCGCACCAACTTTCACTGTAGTGAATCCAGATTGTGGAGATACTAATGGAT
>CAZWSP010000012.1:20604-21032 GCA_964636585.1 uncultured Antarcticibacterium sp. | reverse complement strand
TTGTGATACCGATGCAGTTGATTCAGTAGTGATCAGCGAAACACCTGCAGTACCAACCGCACCAACTTTCACTGTAGTGAATCCAGATTGTGGAGATACTAATGGATCTGTAACTATCCTTAATTTTAATGATAATCTTACATATACACTTTCTAATGCTGATGGTTCAGTAACCTTAACAGCAGCAGTTTCGCAAGTAGCTCCGGGTACCTATACCTTGAATGCTTCGAATGGAACTTGTGATACCGATGCAGTTGATTCAGTAGTGATCAGCGAAACACCTGCAGTACCAGCAGCTCCAGTAGCTGGTGAAGTAACACAACCAACTTGTGAGTCTGCAAATGGAACTTTCCAAATAGTAGATTTTAATGCGGATAACACGTATATCTTCTCTCCTTCTGTAGTAAGTGTTTCTGATTCAGGACTCG
>CAZWSP010000012.1:0-20504 GCA_964636585.1 uncultured Antarcticibacterium sp. | reverse complement strand
CAATGCTGCAGGTTGTATTTCTGAAGCTAGTGCAGATGTAGTAGTAAACGAACAATTGGAAACTCCAGCAGCTCCAGTAGCTGGTGAAGTAACACAACCAACATGTGAGTCTGCAAATGGAACTTTCCAAATAGTAGATTTCAATGCTGATAACACGTATATCTTCTCTCCTTCTGTAGTAAGTGTTTCTGATTCAGGACTCGTAACTGCAACTGCAGGAACCTATTCCTTTACAGTAACCAATGCTGCAGGTTGTATTTCTGAAGCTAGTGCAGATGTAGTAGTAAACGAACAACTTGAAACTCCAGCAGCTCCAGTAGTTTCTTCTACTGTAAACACAACTTGTAATTTAAATAATGGTTCAATTTCCCTTACTGAAATAGACGGAATTGAATTTAGCATAGACGGAGAAAATTATCAAACTAGTGGATTCTTTAGTGATCTTGCTCCGGCAACTTACTCTGTAACTGCAAGATTTGTTAATGGAGTTTGTATCTCTGACTCAACTGAAATTGAAATCTTAGCAATTCCTGATACAGAAAATCCAGAGATTTCAGAAATGGGAGATATCCAAGTAAACACTGACGCTGGAATTTGTGGCGCCGTTGTTACTTTCTCTGCTCCTACTGCAACAGACAACTGTGACGGAACTGTAGTAACATTAAACGAAGGAAGTCTGGGTTCTGGAAGTGAATTTCCTGTGGGAACTACAACTGTAACTTATACTGCTACAGATGCTGCTGGAAATACTTCTACTGTATCTTTCGATGTAATTGTAACAGATAATCAAGATCCAACAATTGCTTGTCCTGCTAATGTAACTATGTCTACAGAAACTGGAGTAAGCTACGCTGTTGTGAACTTTGAAAACGCAACTGCTACAGACAACTGTGACGTATCTGTAGAACAAACTGCAGGTCTTGCTTCTGGTAGTCAGTTTCCAATAGGAGTTTCTACAGTAACTTTTACTGCAACCGATGCTTCAGGAAATACTGCTGAATGTAGCTTTACAATAACTATTACAGATAACGAACCACCAACAATTGTATGTCCTGCTAATGTAGACATGAATGTTGATGCTGGAGTTTGTGGAGCGGTAGTTTCTTTCGAAACACCATCTGCTTCAGATAATTCAGGATTAGATGTAACTGTAACTCAAACTGCCGGTCCTGCTTCAGGAGAAGTATTCCCAGTGGGAACTACAACTGTAACCTTCACTGCTACAGATGCAGCTGGAAATTCAGCTTCATGTAGCTTCGATGTAACAGTAACAGATAATGAAGATCCAACTTTTGGAACAGTATCTGACATAATGGTAAATACTGACGCTGGAGTTTGTGGCGCCGTAGTTTCTTTTGAAGCTCCAAGTGCAACAGACAACTGTGAAGGAACTGTAGTAACGTTAAACGAAGGAAGCCTTGCTTCTGGAAGTGAATTCCCTGTGGGAACTACAACTGTAACTTATACTGCAACCGATGCAGCTGGAAATACATCTACTGTTTCTTTCGATGTGATCGTAACAGATAATGAAGATCCAACAATTGCTTGTCCAAGTGATATAATTACAACAAATGTTATCGGGCAGAATTACGCGGTGGTTACTTATACTGAAATCACTGCAACTGATAATTGTGGGGTAACAGTAGAAAGAACTTCTGGATTAGCTTCTGGAGCTCAGTTCCCAATAGGAACAACTGTAGTAACTTACGTTGCAACCGATTCTTCAGGAAACCAAACAGAATGTAGCTTTACAGTTCTTGTAAAAGGAACTCCGGTTGCTGTAGATGATGCAGTTACTACTAATGAAGATACTTCAGTAGTAATTTCAGTTCTAGATAACGATTCAGATCCAGATGGAGATATTCTAACAATTATTAGCAATACAAATCCAAGCAATGGAACTGTAGTGCTTAACGAAGATGGAACTTTTACATACACTCCAAATGCAAATTATAACGGACCAGATTCATTTGAATACACAATTTCAGATGGAAACGGTGGAACAGATACAGCAACAGTAACAATTACTGTAGTTCCTGTGAACGATGCACCAGTAGCAGTAGATGATTCTGCTTCTACAAACGAAGATACTCCGGTAACAGTTTCAGTTCTTGATAATGATAGTGACATAGATGGAGATGTTCTTACTGTTGTAAGCACTACTACTCCTTCGAATGGAACTGTAGTGATCAATGATAACGGAACAATTACTTACACTCCAAATGAAAACTTCAACGGAACAGATTCTTTTGACTATACAATTTCGGATGGAAACGGAGGAACAGCTACAGCAACTGTAACAATTACAGTGAACGCTGTAAATGATGCTCCAGTAGCGGTAGATGATGTTGCAACTACAGATGAAGATACTTCTGTAACCATTCCAGTGCTTGATAATGACAGCGATGTAGATGGAAATGGTTTAACTGTAATTTCAGTAACCACTCCTTCAAATGGAACTGTAGTTATCAATAGCGATGGAACTGTAACCTATACTCCAAATGCAGATTACAACGGTCCAGATTCATTCGATTATACGATCTCTGATGGAAATGGTGGTACAGATACAGCAACGGTAACAATTACGGTTACTCCTGTAAATGATGCTCCACCCGCACCGCCAAGTGTTACAGTTATTCAACCAACTTGTACAAGTCCAACCGGTACTATTACTGTAGCAACACAAACTGGTCTTACTTACAGTGTAAACGGAGTAGATTATCAAGAAAGTGGTGTTTTTGCCGATCTTGAGCCTGGAACTTATGCGGTAACTGCACAAACAGGAGCTGGTGTTGTTTCAGAAAGCACTTCGGTAACACTTACCGAACCAGTAGCTGATGTTATTGAAACCCGCACAGGTATCTCTACATGTTACGATAATGAGCCATATGATCTATTTCAACTATTGGTGGGAACTTTTGATAGAACCGGAACTTGGGAAGATCCAAATTCAACAGGAGCTTTAGACGGAAGCCTTTTAAACCTGCGAGCTTTTGCTAATAACCTAGGTACCTACACATTCAACTACGTACTTTCAGGAAACTGTCCTTCTGTTACTACTGTTCAATTAACAATAGATGATTCTTGTATAGTACTGGCCTGTAATTTAGATGATATTAAAGACAGTATTTCGAAAGCAGTTACGCCTAATGGAGATGGTTACAACGACTTCTTTACAATTGGAGTGGATTTAGACTGTGGATTTACTTTCGATGTGAAAATATTTAATAGATGGGGTGCAGAAATCTATTCCATGAAAAACTACCAAAACAACTGGGACGGATACTCCGATAAATCATTTACTAACTCAAATCAATTACCATCTGGTACCTACTATTACATATTAGAAATTAACGGAGGTGCTTTCGAACCAATTCAAGGATACATCTTCTTAGGAACTAAATAAAGCTATAAACATGAAAAACTTCTATATCCTTATATCGATATTTTTTGTTGGCCTTTTAACCACAAACGCTCAGCAACTACCGCAGTTCACGCAGTACATGTATAATACCATATCTATAAACCCAGCGTATGCAGGGAGCCGAGATGGGTTTTCATTAACTGCCTTGAACAGGAATCAATGGGCTGGCTTAAGTGGCGGACCTGTTACTCAAACCTTATCTGTTCATACTCCGCTTAACAATGAGAAAATAGGTATTGGATTGTCTGTAATTAATGACAAAGCGGGGTATGAAAAATACACCTATGCCTATGCAGATTTCTCTTACACTATAAATGTAGCAGATGATGTAACATTAGCCTTTGGTTTAAAAGGTGGTGCAAGTTATTATGATCTAGATGAAGATCTGTTTGTAGAACCTTCAGTTCTAAATGATCCTTTTTTTACGGATAGATTCAACAAATGGAGTCCTAATTTTGGAGCGGGAGTTTTACTTTCTTCCCAGAATTGGTACATGGGATTATCTGCGCCAAAGATCATTAACAACGATAATAACGATTTTAGTGATTACGTAGCTTTAGAGCAAGTTCACTATTACCTTACTGGAGGATATGTTTTTGATCTTAGTGATAGCTGGAAACTGCGCCCAACTGCTTTGGTAAAAGCAACTAAAGGTGCTCCCCTATCTTTTGATATGTCTGGAACGGTGATCTACGATGAGAAGTTATACTTAGGAGCAACTTATAGAATAGATGATGCAGTAGGTGCATTTGTAGATTTCCAAGTATTTCCAGCTTTACGAGTTGGATATGCCTACGAGTATTCTGTATCAGATCTAAGACCTTATACTTCAGGATCACATGAAATCCTATTGATCTTGGAACTGAGATCTAAAAACACCAAATATAAATCTCCAAGATTTTTCTAACATAAATAAAACTATTATGAAGAATTTCAACTACTTAATACTTCTACTATTTATTGGAAATAGTTTTATGGCTACGGCACAAAGCTCTAAGCAGAAAAAGGCCGATAAGTTATATAATGACTTGGCCTATATTGAAGCTGTAGACGTTTATAAAGAACTAATCGAGAAAGATTACAACACCGTTTACAATCAAAGTAAACTTGGGGATAGTTATCTAAAATTAAGCAGCCCGGAAAATGCAGTATATTATTATGCTGAAGCTGTTAAAGATTCAAGCATTTCTCCTGAATATTATTTTAAATATGCACAGGCTTTAAGAGGAGTTAAACGTTATGACGAATCTAAAGAATGGCTAAAAAAATATAGTTCTGCAGGAAAGAATAAAGCTGAAGTAGATGAATTGCTTTCTAAAAATATTGCCGACTTTAAGATAAAGGATAATTATACCTTAGATAAAGTTGCCTTTAATTCTGGGTATAGTGATTTTGGAGTGTATGAGCACGATGGAGTAACTTATTACGTTTCTGCCAGAGATGGAGGAATGTCTAAAAAGAACAAAGTGTATTCCTGGAATGGCGAACCTTTTTTAGATATCTATCAGTTAGATGCTAATTCTGAAAATGTTTCTTCGGTTGCTGGAGATATCAATACCGTATTACATGAAGGTCCACTAGTTATTACAAAAGATGGACAATACATGTACTTTACTAGAAATAACTATTTAAATAATAAGGAAGGTAAAAAACTGAAAGATCAAACCAATAACCTAAAGCTTTATAGAGCTACCAATAACAATGGTTCTTGGGGAGATGTTATGGAACTTCCGTTTAATAACAACGAATATTCTGTTGGAAATCCAACCTTATCTACAGATGGGAAAACCCTTTATTTTGTTTCTGATATGCCAAACGGTTTTGGTGGAGCAGATCTTTATAAAGTAGCCATCATGGAGAACAATATGTTTGGTACTCCTACCAACCTTGGAAACAAGATAAATACCTCTTTAGACGAATCCTTCCCATTTATGGCTAAAGATTCAGTTTTGTATTTCTCTTCTAACGGGCATGCTGGCTTCGGACTTATGGATATTTTTAAAGTAGTCCTTTCTGATGAAGCTTCAGAAGTAACTAATATTGGAGAACCTATAAACAGCAATCTTGATGATTTCGCATATTTTCAGAAGGATGAGAACAACCTAGGTTATTTCGCATCTAACAGAGGTGGCGGAGCAGGAAGTGATGATGTTTATGGATTCACCCTTTTAAAAACCTTAATGCTTAGAGGACAAGTTACAGATAAAGTGAACGGAGATCCTATTCCAAATGCAACGGTACGTTTATTTACTCCAGACAATACGCAACTTGCGTTTTTAGAAACCGATGAAGACGGAAACTATGAGCAAGAGATCAATAGAAATGTAAAATATCCTATTGAAGCGAAGCATATAGAATATAAAGAAATGACCGGAACGGTAGATTCTAACAATACCGATGATAAAGAAGAACTTATTTATAACATTCAACTAGATCCTATTGAAGATGTAGAATATTTGGCTGAGATCAATAACATTTACTTCGATTTCGATAAATCGAACATAAGACCAGATGCAGCGAAGGAATTGGATAAATTGGTTAATTTAATGACCAATAAATATCCAGATCTTGTGATCAAGATAGGTTCTCACACAGATAAGCGAGGATCAGATGAATATAACGAAGGTTTAGCTGAAAGAAGAGCAAAATCTACTTATGATTATTTGATCTCTAAAGGAATTGCTGCAGAGCGTATTAATGCACATGAAGGATTTGGAGAAAAAGTTCCTGCTATTCCATGTGATAAATGTAGCAAGGAAGAACACCAGTTAAACAGAAGATCTATGTTTAGCGTGGTTAAGATGAAATAAGACATTCTAGATAATTAGCAAAGCCCAAAGTAGAACTTCTATTTTGGGCTTTTTTATGCGTTTTTATTTCCCCTGAATGATGAAATTAGTGGATCATTCTGGGTTAACAGCTATGTCTCTTTAATACACATTGTTATAGTTTAAGCGAGTTTCCAATTCAACTTGAAACCGCATTAAGCATGGTTTAAAACAGGCTTATAAAGGATATATGTTGCTAATAAGCTTAAACTTCCAAGTATGCTGGTTCCATTGTAGTTCTCAGATAAAACAAACCAAACTAGATCAACCATATTCAGAAATACAACATAGTGTAGTCCTAAAAAAAGTATCCCTCTCATTTTCATGGGAGGGATACTTTGTGTTATAAATTGGGGTTTATAACGTTTAATTTAAAACCGTATCGTTGGGGTGTAATTAAGAATTATTATCTTCTCATAAATATATTGGTGAAATAATTTTTACCGTTTTTGTCTTGATCTACAGCAATTCCAAAATGGGTGAAGTTTCCTTCAATATTTTCTTTGTGACCTTCGCTTGCAATCCAAGCTTTTACCACTGCGTCTGCACTATCATAACCATAAGCTACATTTTCTGCTACAGATTTTGCACCTACTCCATTTACTAAGTTGCTATATCTTACATTAAAATTGTCATGATTCACAACTTCATTCGTAGTCATATAAACTGTATGCTCATCTGCTTGAAGGGTAACTTCGTCAACCTTGATTAAACTATTTAAACCAATACTTTGTCTATACTTATTTACCGCATCAAGAATATCAGATTCAATTGCCGTGTATGCAAATGTGTTTACTAATTCAACAGATTTATTCTGAGCGTTTTCTTCTGGAATTTCGTTGTCTTTTGAACAGGATGCAAACGTAAGAATGCACACTAATACAAGACAAGCTTGCTTGGTAAAGTTTAACATAGTAAGTAGGTTTAACGATTTGGTATAGCCAAAATACAAATTAATCCGACTAAATGCACAATTGGAAATGCCGTTTATCGATTTTATTTGTTTTTTAACACTATTTGTGCGTCGAAACCTACATATTACTAATTAATTCTAAAATTTTATTGTAAGAACTTGTGGGAAAGGTCGTTAAAAGGTGAATATTTTACCATCATCGGCTAATTCGACTTCTGGAAAGATGCTAATTGCTTCTTCTTGAAAGCCTTGAATGCCATTATACCGTGTTGAGAAATGTCCGAGGATAAGTTTTCCTACATTTGCCTCTTTTGCGATCAAAGCTGCCTGCTTCGCTGTGGAATGTTTGGTAGGTGCAGCCAGTTCTTCATTGGCTTCCATAAAGGTGGATTCGTGATATAAAACCGTGGTATTTTTAATTTGCGGAATAATTTCTGGATAATACGCCGTATCACTACAAAAAGCATAACTCTTTGGTGGATCTGGATCTTCTGTTACCAAATTATTCGGAATCTTTTTACCATCATTCGAGATCACATCTTTACCCATCTTTACACTTTGATATAGCGATACATCTATATTGTGATTTAAAGCTTCGTTAATAAGCAATTTCCGCGGGCCTATTTTTTCTTTAAAGAGAAAGCCATTGGTATAAATTCGATGATTTAAAGGGATGGTTTCCACAGAAATCTTATCATCTTCAAATATCAACTCTGGCCCATTACTTTCAAGCTCATGGAAATACAGCGGATAATTTGTCCAAGATTTTGATAGCTTTAGTTGAAGCGTGATAATTTGCTTTATTCCCTTTGGTCCATAAACATGAAGTTCAGTTTCCCTATTCAGCAATCTAAACGTGGAGATAAGACCAACTAAACCGAAACAATGATCTCCATGAAGGTGAGATATAAAAACATGTTTTATGCGGGAAAATTTTATTTTGTTTCTTCGAAGTTCTACTTGTGTTCCTTCTCCGCAATCTATAAGAAATAGATGTCCGTTTATCTGTAAAACTTGGGAAGTAGGATTTGTAAAGGTTCTGGGGGTAGCTGCATAACAACCAAGTATCGTCAATTTCATAGGTTTGTTTTTATGGTCTACATATAAACAAAATGAGCACCATCAATTTTTGGATACTAAAATCCTAATTCTCTCTCTAAATCTTCCATTTTAATAATGTCTTCTGCCTCGCCAAGAGTAGGAACCACAATTAATTCATCTGGAATAACATCTATAGAAATAGCTGCATTTGCAATAACAAAAGATTTCTTTTCTGCTCGGTGAATATTGGAGATCTCCAAGAAAAGCAACGCGTCTTTTAATTCGAAATCTGTAGTGTTTAGAAGATCTACAACTACATTATCATTTCTATATTCTGAATAATTTTCGGTAATAATTTCAGCAAAATCTACTAAAGTATTGTCGGTATTTTCAATGATCAAATACTCCTTTTTCTTCGTAATTTTCATCTTGTATTTTTTATCTGCTATAAAACTATCGATTTATTTTTGAAGCTAAAAGATAAATTACAGCCATTCTTACTGCTACTCCATTTTGGACTTGTTCCAAAATAATAGCCTGTTTAGAATCGGCAACATCACTGGTGATCTCCACTCCCCTATTAATTGGGCCTGGGTGCATTACCACTATTTCTTTATTCAATGAATCTAGGATCTCTTTATTCAATCCGAATTGTTGAGTATATTCTCTAGTGGTTGGGAAGTAGCTCATTTCCATACGCTCGTTCTGTACCCGAAGCATATTCGCAACATCACACCATTCTAAAGCCTTTCGCAAATTTGTTTCTACGCTTACTCCTAAAGATTCTATATGTTTTGGGATTAAGGTTTTTGGACCGCAAACCTTTACTTCTGCCCCTTGCAATTTTAAAGCAAAGATATTAGACAGCGCAACTCTACTGTGCATGATATCTCCAACAATCAATATTTTTTTACCAGCAACTTCACCTAATTTCTCACGTATAGAATAACTATCTAAAAGTGCTTGTGTTGGATGTTCATGAGTTCCATCTCCAGCGTTTATAATGCTTGCGTCTACATGTTTAGAAAGAAAGATGCCGGCCCCTGGGTTTGGATGTCTCATAACAACCATATCCACTTTCATGGCAAGTATGTTATTTACGGTATCTATTAAGGTTTCTCCCTTTTTAACTGAAGAAGATGCAGCAGAGAAATTAATAACATCTGCGCTTAAACGTTTTTCAGCAAGTTCAAAGGAAAGTCGGGTTCTGGTGCTATTTTCAAAAAATAGATTGGCAATGGTAATATCGCGAAGAGAAGGAACTTTTTTAATCGGCCTGTTTATAACTTCCTTAAAGTGATCGGCTGTTTTAAAGATCAGGTCTATATCTTCTTTTTTAAGATATTTAATTCCCAATAAGTGATTTACACTCAGTTCGCTCATTTAGAATCTGTTTTTTGTGGTTTTGTTTCCAGTATTGTTTTGGAGGTTGGCAACAAGTATACGGCATCTTCCCCTTGTACTTCTTTCCAATGTACTTTTACCTGTTCATCGTTTATTGCATCTACCTGTCTTCCATTATAATCTGGTTGAATTGGTAAATGCCTGCTAAATCTTCTATCTATTAAGGTAAGTAATTCTATTTCATTTGGTCTACCAAAAGATTGTATAGCGGTAAGCGCTGCACGAATACTTCTTCCGGTATACAGCACGTCATCTATAAAGATCACCTGCTTATCTTCAACAATAAAATCTATTTTGGTCTTATTTGCTTCAAGTGGTTTTTCACTTCTTCTGAAGTCATCGCGGTAAAAGGTAATATCTAATTGGCCGTATTCAATGTTTTTGATTCCGTATTCTTCTTCAAGCAATTGGATGATCCTATTTGCTAAAAATACCCCACGCGGTTGAATCCCAACGATCACGGTATTCTCAAAATTAGGATGATTTTCTACCAACTGGCAAGCCAAACGACGAAGAATAATGTTGATCTCTTTAGAATTAAGCAACACTTTTTGACTCATAATAGATTCTGCTGGAGTTGTGAAAACAAAAGTAAGATTTTTTTTGATTTAGGCTCATTGTTTTCAATTGGTATTTAAAATGGGCTTTAAATTTTTGAAAAAAATAAGATCATGCTAAGAGCAATAACTCTTAAAGCATGATCTTTCTTTAAAATAGCAATTTTAATCCCTAACTCACAATAAATACACTTGCGATAGCATTAACTTCAGCCATAGTTAATGGCTCATCAAATGCTTCAGTTATCGCTGCATCTCCTCCATAATTATTAAACATTCCAGAAAGATTTACTCCGCCTTGAACTGTATTTTGTTCTCCAGCATATATTCCGCTGAAAGCTATGGGAAGGGTATTATTATTAGCATTGATCCAACCTTTTTCACCACGCATTCTTCTAACCTGAGAGGCATGTCTAGCTTCTACAGAATGGATCTGTAATGCATATTCTAACAAAGCATCGCTATCTATTAAAGCTCCAGCCTGACCTTTATAAGCTCTTACTCCAGTATCTTCAAAACCTTGTGAAAGTGCAAGAAATGTTGGATAATCTCCAAATGTATTGAGAGTTAATCCTGCAGGACCACCAGAAAAATCAAAAGTTGGCTTTGCAATAGCCTGATCACCCAAAGCTGTGGCTAAAAAATTAACATGAGAAACTTCATGTTTCAAGATTTGTCCAAAAACCGCTCTATCACTTTCCGGAATTAATCCAGTAGTGTCCATTCCCATCTGATAGAAATCGCGCTCCAAATATTCTAAAGTAAGAGCAAAATTTAAAACATCTATTGGAGATGCTTGGAACATGGCTGAAGACATAGACATAGTTGCAGCAGCCGTTTTCTTACTAGTGGCAGCTAAGGCAAATGGAATTGATGCTAATGCAAAATTTTTGCCTACATTTTTTATTTGATTAAAGGAATCTCTTCTTGAACCTTTAGTTTCGAAAAGCTGTTGATCTGAGAGATCATCTAAAAATTTTATAATGTTCATAATATTGTAATTTAAAATTAGTAATTAATTAAGCGGTAGGTAAATTATTAGCTATGATCTTGGTTTCAAGAAAACCTGTAGCAGCAACTGCAGCCAATACATCACGTGGAGCAACCGCTTTATCATAGGCAACTCCAGATCCACCTAGATCTACTAGAACATCATCTCCTGCGAAATCGGTAGATCCTGGATTAATAAGATCTCTAATTGCTGAGGCGTGTCTTGCTTCTACTGAAACAATTTTCCCCGCAAGTAATAGATAATCTGTGCTTTCCAATAATTTTCCAGCTCCATTATAAGCCGATACTCCAGTATCCTCTAAGATTTGTGATACCGTTAATACGTTAGCTCTACTGCTAAAATCTACCCCACTAAAATTAAAATCTAACTCTGGAGCCACTTTTCCGGGAGGAGCAATAGATGATAAGGCCGTTTTCAGGAAATCTCTATGGATTACTTCATGATACCAGATGTCTCTAAGAATTTGTTTCTCTCCCCGATCTGAATCTGGTAATGAGTTGTAATAAGATCCATTTACAACGGCAGTATAAAAAGCAGCTTCTAGCTGTTCCAATACATACGCATAATTAAGAATTCCGAGATCTCCCTTTCCAAGATTAAATACTCTCTTATTATCTACACCTTTGGCGTCTAGAGCATTAATTTCTTCATCTGTAATTCCATCTTCCTCACAAGAATAAAGGAAGAGACTAGATCCTACAACGGCTAAGCCTCCAATTTTTAGAAATTTCCTTCTCGAATTCATTTTTCCTTCGCGCCCATCGTGAAACGACTGCACATTAATCATTGGTTTTTTCATAATTAATATTGTTAATTAATAATTTAAACCACGATAAGTAGGAAATCTTTATTCAGGTAATTTGGTTAAGCAATTTGGAAAATCAGGGGCAGTAATCGTTATTATTAAGTGTCGTTTTTTACTCCAATAAAAACTCGATTAATAATTAATCACACAATATCTACGTAACAAAACAGTAGTTGGTTTTAAATATTTAGTTAATTATCAGTGATTTAACTAATATTTTCAATTATAAGCTCTGCTAATTATCTAAATCTGCATTTTAGAAATTTCTAAATTAATAGTTTGTGTATCTTCCCACCCTTAACTTATACAATAAGTCTCACTACAAACTTTTTTAGCTTAGCCTTTCATGAAAAACCAAAGAGGCATTATTTTCTTAATTGTTCTAGCACAGTTTTGCTCTACATCCCTTTGGTTTGCTAGCAATGCTATTCTAGCAGATCTTATTAAGAATTTTGAATTAGCCGAAACTGCCTTACCAAATCTAACTTCTGCAGTACAATTCGGGTTTATAATTGGAACTTTTCTTTTTGCCATACTCTCTATCGCAGATCGATTTTCTCCTTCGCAAGTGTTCTTTGTAAGTGCAATTATCGCGGCTACAGCAAATTTATGCACCATCTTAGATGGAAATAGTTTTTTAAGTCTCCTCACCATAAGATTTGTCACAGGATTTTTCTTAGCAGGAATTTATCCAGTTGGGATGAAGATCGCTTCAGATTATAGAGATCAAGGTTTAGGAAAGGCTTTAGGCTTTTTAGTAGGCGCTCTAGTATTGGGAACTGCTTTCCCACATTTATTAAGCGCTTCGATCTACAGCTTAGACTGGAAATGGGTAATAATCACAACTTCTGTTATTGCAATTTTTGGAGGTTTAATAATTTTAATTCTTGTGCCAGACGGCCCATTCAGAAAGAGAAACTTCACACCAAAATTAGCTTCAATAAAAAATATATTTCAGAATAGCACATTAAGAAATGCTGCTTTTGGATATTTTGGACATATGTGGGAACTCTATGCTTTTTGGGCATTTACCCCCATTATTATAGCAACCTTTTTAAAATTGAACCCTGAAGTTAGTTTAAATATCTCATTGCTTTCTTTTATGGTTATTGCCATTGGAAGTATTGCCTGTGTTCTAGGCGGTTATTTAGCTCGGAAAAATGGCGAAAAACAAGTAGCCAGATTTTCATTACTAATATCCTGTTGTTGCTGTTTACTTTCTCCTTTTGTTTTTGCTTTAGCATCTGAACCTGTTTTTATAGGATTCTTGCTTATTTGGGGAATGGCGGTAGTTGCAGATTCTCCATTATTTTCTACACTGGTGGCACAAAATGCCCCTGCCGAATCTAAAGCCACCGCGCTCACTATTGTAAATTGTATTGGATTTGCAATTACAATTGTTAGCATACAGCTAGTTTCTTTACTTAGCATTTATATAGATGCGCAATATTTATATATGGTTCTTGCGCTAGGACCATTAGTTGGATTGGTGTTTTTATTCAGTAATAAGAAGCAAGCATTAAAAAAGCAAGCAGTTTAAAATTGAATTAGTTATTTTGTTATATCATAAAACTTGGCCCGATGAAGATTGCGAGTATAAAAGAATTAAAAGATGAATTAAAACATAGGTCTAAGGAAGAACTGCTAGAATATTGTTTGCAGCTTTCTAAATTTAAAAAAGAAAATAAAGAGCTCCTCACCTATCTACTTTTCGATTCTACAGATGAAGAAGAATATATCCGCCAAATAAAGGCAGATATGGATGATCAATTTCAAGAGATAAACACCAAAAATTTCTATCTGATAAAAAAGAGTGTTCGGAAGATCTTGAAAAGCATTAAAAAATACATTCGGCAATCTAAAAAGAAGGAAACCGAAGTGGAATTATTGCTCTATTTCTGTAATAAACTTCTTCAATTTAAACCTTCGATTAAAAGAAACACCACACTTTTAAATTTGTATACCAGACAACTGAATATGGCCAAAAAAGCGATTAGTTCGCTTCATGAAGATTTACAATACGATTATGAACAAGAACTCGAAAATCTGATATAAATGAATACATTATACAGAAACTCTATTTTTGGTTTGTTGCTGTTTCTTTGTTTTTCTTCAATTTTTGCTCAAGATTCTCATACTATTTCTGAAACTAAAACACGGCTTCTTGAGGACACTATTGGTTTTCCTCAATACAAATGGCAATTGGATAGCATTATTAGTAGAATGGACCCTGAAGATAAATTACTTTCAGAAGAAATTAGCAAAGCGGTAATTTGCCCGCATGACGATTACAGTTATGCCGCAGGATTATACATGAAAACCCTTGCTGGAATTAAAGCTAAAACTATAATTTTAATAGGAGTGGCTCACAGAGCCAGAAATTTTGAGCTTAAGGACAAGCTCATTTTTGGCTCCTATGAAAATTGGAAAAGCGCCAATGGCAATGTAAAAGTTTCAGCTTTGCGAGATGAACTTATTAGCAAGCTTCCGAAGGATAGTTATGTAGTGCATAACGAAATGATGCAACTGGAACATTCACTGGAAGCAATTGTTCCTTTTTTACAGTATTCCAATCCTGCAGTAGAGATCCTTCCAATTTTGATTCCGTATAATTCTTTTGAATCCTTAGAACTATTTTCAGATCAAGTAGCTTCAGCATTAGCAGAAATAATGAAAGACAAAAAATTAAAATACGGAAAAGATCTGGCGGTGGTTATTTCTAGTGATGCTATTCATTATGGTGACGAAGATTGGGGCAGCTCCAATTTAGCACCTTTCGGAACCGATAGTACAGGAACCTCTAAAGCTTTCAATAAAGATGAATATCTAATCGAAACCTTTCTTACTAACCATTTAACTTCTAAAAAGATCGCAGAATTTAATAGAGAAACCGTAAAACAGGAAGACTACATGCAATATAATTGGACTTGGTGCGGCAGATATTCTATTCCTTTTGGATTACTTATGGCGAACAAGCTTAATTTATTGATCAATAAAATTCCGCTAAATGGTGAAAAAGTTGGTTATAGAAGTAGTCTACATAATTCACATATCGAGGTTAAAGATCTGGGAATGGGAACAACGGCTCCATCTTCTCAAAGGCATTGGGTGGGTTATGCAGGAATAAAATATAATTGAAAAAACAAGATTAAAATCATTTTTGAAAATCGGTTAAATTTCTAATCGAATTATTTTATATCTTGAGTTCCAAAGTAAGTCCCCACTTTTACATTCTTATAAAATAACCTATGAAGAAAAAATTGAGCTGTGTCCTTTTGATCGATGATGATCTTCCCACCAATTTCATTAATGAACGAGTTCTTAAGAAAATTGATTGTGCAGAGAAGATTAAAGCGGTTCAAGGTGGCTTTGAAGCATTAACTTATCTGCGATCTACAGATAAAGTAACCCATCCTAAGCCAGACCTTATATTTTTAGATATCAATATGCCAGGAATGAATGGTTGGGAGTTTTTAGAACAATATCATTTGCTAGAACTCGATCAAAAAAGTAAAGTTGTTGTAGTAATGCTAACAACCTCTCTAAATCCTGATGAAAGAGAAAAGGCAGAAAAGGTTTCTCAAATTTCCGGTTACTTAAATAAACCGTTAATTGCTGAAGGAATCGATGACCTACTTAAAAAACATTTTCCAGAACATCTTTAAATTTATTTTTTAAAGATGATAGCTTCAAAAATATTTGTGACTTCAAAAGCTTAAGAATGTCTAATTCCTAGGCATAATAAGAAGATAGTTTTAACAATTTCAGGAATTATTAACCAATTAAATTGTTTATTTTTAGAAAACGCATCCCGTTTTCTATATGTTCTCCGTTTCAAAATAAGTTTACAACCCCACTGTAATGAGTAATCTTAAACATATTCTTTATACCGCTGTTCATGAAAATGAGGAGCTTTTCAACTTTATACAGGATTCTGCAATTAATGGATTTTGGCTTGTAGAGCTAGCAGCGCCAGAAAAGATTTATTTAAACCCAAAATTGTATTGCACCTTAGGTTTTAGTTTTGAATCTATAAAAAGTGATTCTATTTCTCCGTTAGATATTTTAAATGCGAAAGAATTCGATAAAGTTTTAAACACCTTCAAAAGTAAAGATTTCGCTTCTCAACTTAAGATAAGCTATAAGCATCACTCTGATAATTCTATTGAGTTTAACTGCAATGCAATTGCTATTAAAAATTTAGATGCAGAGATCACACATGTTTTGGTTGGCCACATGGATTGTTCTAGTGGATCCAAAAAGATTTTAGATTACCAGGAACATGTACAGCGCTATGAACATATAATAGAAGGAACAAACATTGGAACGTGGGAATGGAACATACAATCTGGCGAAACCATATTTAATGAAAACTGGGCGAAAATTCTCGGTTATACTTTAGAAGAATTACAACCAATTTCAGAAAAAACCTGGGAGGAACTAGCGCATCCAGAAGATCACCAAACATCTATAGAACTTTTAGATAATCATTTTAAAGGAAATACAGATTATTTTAAAATAGAATCTCGATTTAAACATAAGAATGGGAATTGGATCTGGGTAAAGGACAGCGGTAAAGTTGTATCCTGGACTCCAGATGGAAAGCCAGAATGGATGACTGGGAGTCATTATGATATCACTGAACAGAAGGAACATGGAATTTTACTTGAACGATACCAAGATCTTTTAGAAAGATCCAACGAAACTGCAAGTATTGGTTATTGGGAAGTAGATCTAGATAAGAATGAAGTTTTTTGGAGTAAAGTAACCAAAAAAATTCATGAAGTTCCGGAAGATTATGAGCTGCTATTCGATGAAGCTGTAAATTTTTTTCCATTAGGAAAACATAGAGATGTTATTCTAAACTCCTTTAAAGAGGCCGTTGAAAACGGAAAGAACTATGATATAGAGTTAGAAATAATTACAGCAAATGGAAAACTGAAATGGGTAAGAGCCATCGGGATCTCCGACTTCAAAAATGGCAAGTGTAATAGGATTTATGGACTATTCCAAGATATTCACATAAGAAAAGAAGCCGAGCGTATTAACAGAGAACGTCAAACTCTTTTGGAAACCATTTTGGACACTATTGATGTTGGAATTATTTCTTGTGATAGAGAAGGAAATTTAAGCCTATTTAATAAAGCAACAATAGATTGGCATGGAATTCCAATTGAAACTATAGGGAAAAAGGAATCTACAGATTATTACGAATTGTATAAAATAGATGGCGAAACTCCGCTTAGTATTGAGGAGCTCCCACTATTACAAGCCATGTACACGGGTGAGGTGACAGATGGAGAATTTATCATAAAACCAAAAGTTGGAGAAAATCGAAGAATAGTTGCCAAAGGATCGCAACTTGTTGGTGAAGATGGAAATGTATTTGGCGCTGTGGTATCTATGCAAGATATTACCATTATTAAAAAAACCGAAGAGCAACTTAGAATAAGTGAAGCCGCCTTTAGAGGGAATTTTGAAAATGCCGCCATTGGAATGGCTATCTTAAATGAACGCTGTGATTGGTTAGAAGTGAATGATCAATTAAGCGCAATTCTAGGTTATAGTAAAAAAGAATTATTACAATTAAGCATTTTTCAAGTTACTCATAAAGATGATCTAACTGCAGATATCACTTTAATGAAGGAATTCATTAATGGAGAAAAATCGGTTTTAAATAAGGAATCCAGATTTCTTCATAAAGATGGACACGTTGTTTATGTCATACTTTCTGTTTCTGTAGTTAAAAATGACGATGGGAAACCGCTCTATTTCATTTCTCAAATTACAGATATCACTCCAAGAAAAATTGCAGCTCAAAAGCTTCAAGAAACTCTTGCTAAGTTAGAAGCAATTCTAGATTCCAGCACCCATGTTAGTATTATTGGAACCGATGTAGATGGAAATATAACCACCTTCAATAAAGGTGCAGAAAACCTATTAGGCTATTCTAAGGAGGAAATGGTAGATAATCAAACACCAGCACTAGTTCATTTGAGATCTGAAATTATTGCTCGTGGGAAGGAACTTTCAAAAGAATTAAAAGAACCCGTAGAGAAATTTGAAGTGTTTACGGCAATGGCCAAACGAGGGTTACACGATACTCGGGAATGGACCTATGTTAGAAAAGATGGGGTTCAATTTCCGGTGCAATTAACGATTACGCCGGTAAGGGATAATAAAGAAATAATTGGATATCTGGGTGTAGCTGCAGAAATTAGTGAGCTTAAAAATGTTGAAAAAGAAATAAAATCGCTGTTAGATGTAACAAAAGATCAGAATGAGCGCTTAAAGAATTTTGCACATATCGTTTCTCATAACCTGCGTTCGCATTCAGGGAATTTTGCAATGTTGCTAGAATTGTTCTTACAAGATTATCCAGATGCTCAGGAAAATGAGATCATGGATATGCTTAAGTTGGCTTCAGAAAATCTAAAAGAAACCATTGCGCATTTAAATGAAGTGGTTCTTATAAATACCAGTTTAGATGAAAATTTACATCCTATAAATTTAAATAGTTCAGTAAAACATTCAATTAAGAACATTGCAGGAATTGCGAATGATGCAGAAGTTAAAATAATAAACAACGTAGATCCACAACTCAAGATATTAGGATTACCGGCTTATTTAGACAGTATTATTCTGAATTTCTTGACCAACGGAATTAAATACAGGTCTGAAGAAAGAGAATCTTTCGTAAAATTAGACGCAGTAAAAGAAGGGAATTATGTGATTCTTTCTATTGAAGACAATGGTTTAGGAATAGATCTGAAAAAGCACCGAGAAAAATTATTCGGGATGTATAAAACCTTTCATAAGAACAAAGATTCTAGAGGAATCGGGCTTTTTATAACGAAGAATCAAATAGAATCTTTAGGTGGAAAAATAGAAATAGAAAGCGAGGTTGATAAAGGAACCACTTTCAAAATATATTTTAAGTATGAAGAAAATTGATATTGCTTGTATAATAGATGATGACCCAATATTTGTTTTTGGTGCAAAACGAATTATGCAATTTGCCGATTTTTGTACTGCATTTATGATCTTTCATAACGGCGAAGAGGCACTTACCAACTTAAAATCTATAATTGAAGCAGGAGAAAAATTGCCAGATATGATCCTGTTAGATCTAAATATGCCAATTATGGATGGCTGGCAATTCTTAGATGAGTTTACCAAGATCAAAACTCAAAAAAAGATTACCATCTATATCATTACTTCTTCTATAGATCCAGCAGATGTAACACGATCTAAGGCATACGAGAGTGTAAATAATTATATTGTTAAGCCAATTACTATGGAAACACTTAAACGCCTGTTACACGAGGACGTGAGTCAGTAGCAATTTGAAATGTTCTAATAATAAAAAAGCCTCCTTATTTCTAAGGAGGCTTTTAATTTTAGCTTAAAAGCTTAGTGAAATTTAAAGATTACTCTTTTCCTTCCATTTTGTCTTTTAATGCTTGAAGTTCAGCATTTACATCACCAATAGTGGTTTTCTCGCTATTTTGAGCTGCTACTTTCTTAGCTGCTTGCTTAACGATTTTTTGCTCTTCTTCTTTATGAAGTGCTGTATGTGAAGCTACCACTCTCTTGAATTCTTTGTTGAATTCAATAATTTGGAACTCCGCAGACTCACCAGCATTTAATTTCTTACCATCTTCTTTTTCAAGGTGACGAGTAGGAACAAATGCAGTAATATCTTCATTGAATTCAATAGTTGCACCTTTGTCTACTATTTCAGCTATCTCCGCTTTGTGGGTTGTACCTACAGCGAATTCAGTTTCATATTTATCCCAAGGGTTAGATTCAGTTTGTTTGTGACCTAGACTTAATTTACGTCCTTCAACATCTAATTCTAATACAACAACTTCCAACTTATCACCAACGTTAGTAAATTCAGATGGATGCTTGATTTTCTTAGTCCAAGAAAGGTCAGAAATATAAATAAGTCCGTCTATTCCTTCTTCCAATTCTACGAATACACCAAAGTTTGTAAAGTTACGTACAATCCCTGTGTGCTTAGAACCAACTGGATACTTAGATGTAATATCTGTCCATGGATCTGCGCTTAATTGCTTAATACCAAGAGACATTTTACGATCGTCACGATCTAAAGTTAAGATTTGAGCTTGAACCTCATCCCCTACTTTTACGAAATCCTGAGCAGAACGTAAATGCGTACTCCAAGACATTTCAGAAACGTGAATAAGTCCTTCAACTCCTTCAGCAACTTCAATAAATGCTCCGTAATCTGCAATTACAACAACTTTTCCTTTTACATTATCCCCAACTTTAAGATCTTGATCTAAAGCTTCCCATGGATGTTTGTGTAATTGTTTTAAACCTAATTGAATTCTAGTCTTAGCTTCATCGAAGTCAAGAATAACAACATTCAATTTCTGATCTAATTCAACTATTTCGTTTGGATGGTTAATTCTAGACCAAGAAAGATCTGTAATGTGCACAATCCATCAACTCCACCAAGATCTACGAATACACCGTAAGAAGTAATATTCT
>CAZWSP010000011.1:0-37644 GCA_964636585.1 uncultured Antarcticibacterium sp. | reverse complement strand
TACGTTCCCGATCAATTGAACTTTGTTTCTTAAAGTGCTCATAACTATAGAATTTATTGCAGTTGAAAATCATTCGTTCATTTCAACAAGACAAATGTAGATGAGCAATTCAGCGGTATTCGGTTGTGAAAGGTTTGTTTTCGTTTACTTACGTTTGTAAGCATTTGTTGTCGGATAATTAAATCATTTCAAGGTAGTTTTTTTGTAATATTACCTAATGAAGAAGGATACTTCTTCAGCATAATCAAACTTCATCTTAACACTAATCGATGTTTTTGCTTGTCTTTAATAGTATAGATACTTCTTTACCGCTAACAAACCCGGTATTGAAATTTCTTATCATTTTAATCATCATTTTAATTGTACCCATAGTTTTGGGTAAATTAAAAATTCCTCATATTTTAGGTCTAATCATTGCCGGTGCTATAATTGGCCCTAATGGTTTTAATTTACTTTTAAGAGATAGCGGTATTATTCTCTCCGGTACTGCAGGGTTGCTCTACATTATGTTTCTTGCGGGGTTAGAAATAGATGTGGCCGAATTTAAAAGGAACAGCTCTAAAAGTTTCATTTTCGGGATGTATACTTTTCTAATTCCTATGGTCATAGGGATCTTGGTTGGATTATATGCGTTGCAATTTTCTATGATCACTTCTGTTTTACTTGCAAGTATGTTTGCCTCGCACACCTTAATAGCCTATCCCATTCTTAGCAAATTTGGAGTTACTAAGAATAGGGCAGTAAATCTTGCGGTGGGTGGAACTATGATCACAGATATACTGGCTCTTCTAGTATTGGCGGTGATTGTTGGGATGCATAACGGAGTTGTTAATCTGCAATTCTGGATCAAGCTGTCGGTTTCAATTCTAATCTTCGGGTTTGTAGTTCTGTATATTTTTCCGATAATAGGTAGATGGTTCCTTAAAAGATATCATGATAAGGTTGCTCAATACATCTTTGTATTAGCCATGGTTTTCTTAGGATCCTTCTTGGCTGAAGTCGCCGGGATAGAAGCAATAATTGGTGCCTTTCTTACAGGTCTTGCACTTAATAGGTTGATCCCTGCAACATCTCCATTAATGAACAGAATAGGTTTTGTTGGTAATGCCATTTTTATTCCTTTCTTTTTAATTGGCGTGGGAATGCTAGTAAATTACAGGGCGTTTATTTCAGATCTCGAAACTATAAAAGTGGCAGCTATTATGACCATAACTGCAACCTTTTGTAAATTTTTAGCAGCGTGGCTTACTCAAAAAACCTTAAGATTAAGTGTAGATGAACGTAGGCTCATTTTTGGTTTAAGCAATGCCCAAGCTGCCGCAACCTTGGCAGCAGTTCTTATTGGTTACAATATCATATTAGGTGAAACTCCAGACGGAGAACCTATAAGACTATTAGGTGAAAGTGTATTGAATGGAACTATAATTATGATCCTGATCACTTGCACAATCGCTACTTTTGTTGCCCAAAAAGGCGCTAAGAACATAGCAGTTTCCGGACCTCAATTTCTGGAAAAAGAGGAACTAGAATCTGAAGAACGCATCCTAATACCAATTAGCAATCCGGAAACCGTAGAGGAACTAATCAATTTTAGCACGCTTATAAAGTCTAAGAACAACGTGAATGGCTTATATGCTTTAAATATTTTAACTAAAAATAACTCTACCCCAGAAGAAAAGATGAAGGCAAAAAAGGTCATGGAAATGGCGGTAGACATGGCTGCTTCTACAGATATATTTTTGCAGCAATTGTTGAGGTACGATCTTGATATTGTTAACGGTATTACCGGAGTTATAAAAGAAAATACGATCACCGATCTTATTTTAGGATATCGATCTAAAAATGCCATTTCAGAAAACTTTCTTGGAGATCTCACCAATGGAATTTTAGAAAACACAGATACCACGGTATTTGTCAACAGATCTTTACAACCCATTTCTACACTTAAAAGACATGTAATTATTATACCTGCTTTTGCAGAAAATGAACTCGGCTTTCAGTACTGGTTGCTAAAAGTTTGGAACATTTCCCGAAATACTGGTTCAAAATTAGTTTTCTATGCAGCAGACAGAACGATTAACATTTTAAAAGAAATTCAGCACATTCATCAAGTAGAAGCTGAGTTCAAGACTTATAATAGTTGGAATAATTTTGCTGAAATAGCTTCGGAAACCACCGAAAGTGATAACATTCTTTTCGTTTTAAGCAGAAAAAATTATCCTTCATATAACAGAAATATGGAAGATGTAGCGCATCATCTAAATTCTCATTTTTCAAAGAATAGTTTTATCCTGATCTATCCAATGCAGGACATAGCTTCAGAAGAAATAGTAAAGGGATTGAACAATCCATCTCTACTTCCTCCAATAGAAAAGTTGGATAATGTATTAACCAGTGTTTTTAGTTACTTCAGAAGAAGTTCATAAATAAACTAGGGTACACTTCATTTTAGTAAGATTAGGGAAAAATTCTTCCTTAATTTTATAAAATATCTGTAAATCTTTATTTCATTTTTAATGCCCTATCCAATAGTTCACGAACAGGAATTCAAGAAAATAAACCTTTTAGAAAAGGGAGAATATGAACTTTGTGTTTTTACTTCTTGTGATTTTTCGACTGCAGATCTTTCTAATTTCAAATTCATAGAATGTGAATTCATAAATTGCAATTTCAGCTCTTCCAATATTTTTGGAAGTTCTTTTCAGGAAGTTAGATTTGAAGATTGTAAGATGTTAGGAATTAGATTCGACCTTTGTGATAGCTTCGGATTTTCTGTTGAATTCATCAATTGCCAGTTGGATCATTCTTCATTTTATCAGGTTAAAACAAGCAACTGTAGTTTTCTAAACTGCAATTTAAAAGAAGTGGATTTTTCTGAAGCAGATCTTTCAAAAGTGAACTTAGATAATTGCGATCTTTTCGGAGCAGTTTTTAACCGAAGCAATTTGGAAAAATCCAATTTTACTACCGCTTATAACTATTCTATAGATCCAGAAAATAACAAAATGAAAGGCGCATCTTTTTCTATGCCTGCGCTTACCGGATTGTTAGATAAATATCAACTTAAAATTTCGACTCGGTAATTATAAGTATCTTAAAGCCTTAAATAGTACTACAAAACAACCCTTCAAGATTAATATATGAATTTTAGATCCTCCTTAAGTTTTCTGTTACTTTCTCTTTCTTGCATTTTAATGAATGCTCAGGAAACCGAGAAAAAAGTCCTCACTACTGAAGATTACCAGAAAGCTGCAAAATTTCTTCCTTCCAACGTGTATCCTTTAGCAGATTTGGCTAGTGTTAGACCAACGTGGTTAGAAAACGGTAATTTTTGGTATGTTTCCAGAAAAGGCACAAACACGAATTTTGTATTTATTAATGCCAAGTCGGGGAAAAGAAAAAGTGCAGCAACATTAGATTCTTTAATTAGCGTTCCTGAATCAGATAAAGATCTTAGCAAAGCAGTAAAAGTGCCAAACGCTGTGTTTTCTCCAAATGGCAAAAAAGCGGCTTTTATAAAAGATTGGAATTTGTGGATGATGGATCTGGAAACCGAAAAAGAGGTCCAGTTAACTACAGATGGCGTAGAGAATTTTGGATATGCCACAGATAATGCGGGATGGCGTAAAAGCGATAGTCCTATTTTACTTTGGTCGCCAGATTCAAAAAAAATAGCAACGTATCAGCAAGACCAACGTCATGTGAGCGATATGTATTTGGTTTCTACCAATATTGGTGCGCCAAAATTGCAAAGCTGGAAATATCCTTTGCCGCAAGATGAAGATATTATTCGTATTCATAGAGTGATCATTGAAGTGGAAACACCAAAAGTGATCAGGTTGCAAACGCCTGCCGATCCTAGAAGAGGAACCTCATGCGATGATATTTCATGCTCCGGAACTTTCGATGATAATCAGTGGAACGAAGATGCCTCTAAACTTGTTTTTGTTTCTTCTTCCAGAGATCATAAAATAGCCGGTTTACGTATTGCCGATGCAAATACTGGAGCGGTAAGAAACGTTTTTGCTGAAGAAGTTGAAACTCAATATGAATCCGGACAGGGTGCGATTAACTGGCGTTATTTACCGAAATCAAACGAAGTGATCTGGTATTCTGAAAGGAGCGATTGGGGACATTTATATCTTTATGATCTGGAAACAGGAAAGCTGAAGAATCAGATCACCAAAGGAGATTTTGTGGTGACCCAGCTCTTAAAAATGGATGAAAAGAACAGAAAATTATATTTTCTAGCAAATGGAAAAGAAGCTGGCAGAGATCCTTATTTCACACATTTCTATAGCATCGATTTCAGCGGAAAAAATTTAAAATTATTAACTCCTGAGGATGGAAATCACAGGGTTTCTTTAGCTCCTGATAGCAATGTTTTTGTAGATACGTATTCCCAACCCAATGTTGCACCGGTTTCAGTATTACGAGATCTTAATGGGAAATTGATTTCAGAATTAGAAAAATCTGATGTTTCCAAATTAGAAGCAATTGGTTGGAATCCTGCAACTCCTATTAAAGTGAAATCTGATGATGGAAAATGGGACCTGTACGGACTTATGTTTACTCCAACCAATCTGGATAAGACAAAAAAATATCCGGTGGTAAATTATATCTATCCGGGTCCGCAAGGAGGTGGAGTAGGAAGCAGATCTTTTTCGCCGGTTAGAGGAGATCACCAAGCCTTGGCAGAACTTGGTTTTGTTGTGGTAGTAATAGATGGTACTTGTAATCCAGATAGATCTAAATCTTTCCACGATGCTTGTTATGGAAATATGGCAGATAATACCTTAAAAGATCAAATTGCAGGAATTAAGCAATTGGCAGATAAATATGGATATCTAGATCTTGATAGAGTTGGAGTTTGGGGACATTCTGGTGGTGGTTTTGCTACTGCTTCAGCAATGTTTAACTATCCTGAATTCTATAAAGTGGGTATTTCTGAATCTGGAAATCATGATAGTAGAAACTATGAAGATGATTGGGCAGAACGTTATGTTGGACTTTTAACCGTAGATGAACAAGGAAAATCTAATTACGACGATCAGGCGAATGCAATATTGGCTGAAAACCTTCAAGGGAAACTAATGCTTGCTCACGGTGGATTAGATGATAATGTTCCTCCATATAACACGTATTTAGTAGTAGATGCTTTAGTAAAAGCAAATAAAGATTTCGATCTGGTTATTTTTCCTAATGCAAGACATGGCTACGGGCAAGATAGCGGTTATATGATGCGTAAGAGATGGGATTATTTTGTAACTCATTTAATGGGTGCAACTCCTCCAAAAGAATTCGATTTTAGTTCGAATTAATAAATAATGGAATCTTACAAAATGCAGTTCGAAACTAAGACCAAGAATTATAAACAGAAGGTTGAAGAAAGCTTTAAGCTTCAGAAATTCATGGATTTCATTGGAGCAAAATTGATAAAAGTAGCACCAGGGTTTTGCGAGATCCATTTGCCATTCAATGAAAACCTAACGCAGCAAGACGGATTTTTCCATGCAGGAATTATAAGTACCCTTGCAGATAATGTTGCGGGATATGCCAGTTTTACTTTGATGGAAGAAGATGCTTCTATGCTCTCTGTAGAGTTTAAACTGAATTTATTATCTCCCGGAATTGGTGAGGTTTTAATTGCAAGAGGACAGGTACTAAAATCTGGAAAAACGCTGAGTGTATGCAGGTCGGATGTTTTTGTGTTGAAAGATGGAGTAGAAAAACTTTGTGCAGCCTCACAAACCACACTTATTCAATTAAGAAAGTCTGGAAACTTAAACTCAACAGGTATTAAATAAAATACAAATGGTTTAAACTATAGGTTTCCCATTGTATTTTCGTAATTATTAAAAATGAAATTATGATAAAGAAAGTTTTATTAGGTGCTTTTGGAATTATGCTTAGCGCTTCTGCGTTCGCATTTCAAGACATGTCTGATGTTCAAGTGGAAGTGGTTCCGGTAAATGAGAATATTTATATGCTTAAAGGTGCTGGCGGAAATATTGGAATTTCTGTAGGGGAAGATGGAGTTTTTATGATAGACGATCAATATTCAAAAATGTCTTCCAAAATTTCTGAAGCTGTAAAAACATTGAGCGATCAACCTATAAAATTTTTGGTAAATACACATCATCACGGAGATCATACCGGGGGAAATGCTGCTTTTGAAGAACAAGGCGCACTTATTTTTGCACACGAAAACGTAAGAAAGCGTTTAAATGAAGATGATAAAAATACCAATAAAGCTGGAATTCCTATCATTACTTTCGATCATAAAATGAATTTCCATTTAAATGGAAATGATATTATGGTTGTGCATGTTCACAATGCACATACAGATGGCGATGCGTTAATCTATTTTCCGCAAAGCAATGTGTTGCATACGGGCGACACTTTTTTTAATGGCATGTTTCCATATATAGATCTTAAAAGTGGTGGAAGCGTTGCTGGTGATATTGAAGCTGCAAGAGCAGGATTGCTTTTAATTAATACTTCAACTAAAATTATTCCGGGACATGGGAATGTAGCAAGTTATGCGGATTATGAGAAGTATTTAAAAATGTTGGAAGGAATTCAAGCCAATGTTAAAGCAGCGATAGCTTCAGGAAAAACCAAGGAAGAAATTGTTGCAGATGAAAGTTTAACCAAAGAATTCATAACCGATGCCGCTGCAGAAAAATCTTTTATAAATGGGACTAAGATTCGAGCAACTTTCTTTGATAGCTTAATTGCAACAGAATAATAATCAGACATAAAAAAGCTGCCTAAAATACACTTTTCAGTAATTTAAAAGATAAAATTTAGAGATCTAGGAAGGTAAAACACTTAGAAATCAATACCCCCAATAATTACAAACAAACCTCTATCTTATCTTTTATTCTTAGAATTGTTATTTTAGACAGCAACTAACTAATTATTCATCCTTTTTCTTTTGGGTTAAAGACCAGAAATACCGGTTTTCCAATAACCCCTGCTTTATTCATAGCTTCTTTTAATTTAGCATCTTCTACAAATGCATTATAATCTTCTAAAGAGTCCCATTGGTTCAGAACATAGATCCAGTTTGGATCTCCGTTAATGCTACCAACTTCATAACTTACTTCCTTAAACTCTTTTCGTGTGCGCTCAAAGTTGTCAAAAGTTCGTTTCCATTTAGTATAATCCTCTATCTCGTGATAAATGATTGCGGTTATTTTATTGTTTACATAGTTGCTTCCTTCTAATTTATTTAGATAAAGAAAAGTTGGCGCTTCGCTCACTCCAGCTTCATTCATTTTATCTTTTAAAGCAGCTGTTTCTCTAAACTTTTTATAATGCTCTTCAGATTTCCAAGTATTAAAAACATACACTATATTTGGTTCGTCTTCTAATACTCCTACTTCATAACTTAATTCACCATTTTCTTCTCGTATTGGTTGAAATCCATCAAACGCTTTTTTCCATTTATCATAATCTTTCACCTTGTGATAAATCAATGATTTTGCTTCGGTTAGTTGTGAAGTCTGTACTGAAACATCAGACTTTAGTTTCTTTTTATTTGGAGTATTCCAAGCAACAAGAATAACTGTAATTAAGATTATTAATCTGTATAGTTTACGCGATTTTATTCCCATATTGACCAAATTTTAAGGGTTAAACTTTTTATGAATTTGGCATAAAAAAATCCTCTTTTAGGGGGAGGAGGGAAGTTATGTGAAGAGCTTTAAAGCAATACTCTAAAGTACGAAATATTTTGAAATCAATTAAAGATCAGATAGATATATTTTTATTTCTTAAGTTAAAATATTTTCAGCATTCATTTTTCTTGATGTTGCTTGTTTGAGCATCTAACACTTTTCCCTATATTTAAAACATGCAAAAAAATTGTCCGGAATGTGGGGAAAAAATAGTTGGAAGAACAGATAAAAAATTCTGTAGTGACTATTGCAGGAATGCCCACAATAACAACATAAATAAAGACAATACAAACCTGGTTCGCAATATAAATAACCAGCTTCGAAAGAATTTCCGAATCTTAGAAGAACTAAATCCTATAGATAAAACAAGGACCAGTAAAGCTAAATTACAAGCAAAAGGTTTCAGCTTCGAATATTTCACGAGTATCTACACTACCAAATCTGGTACGGTGTATTACTTTGTATACGATCAAGGCTACTTACCGCTGGAAGGAGATTATTATGCCTTGGTGAAACGATCTTAACAATGCCAGTTCTGACCTCTTAATTTAATAGCGGCACATAAGATATCTTTTCGGCTAATTTGGCCAATTAGTTTCCCGTTTTCTATTATTGGAAAACGCCTGCAGTTATGCTGACAAAATAAAGATGCACAATCGAAGATATTCACATTCTTACTTATTGTTGGGACATTGGTCTCCATAAAACTTTCTATCGTTCTATCATCCATTGGAATGTTATAATATTTGCCTTCTGAGATCTGTTTCATACAGTCACCATCAGAAATAACTCCAATTAATTCGTTTCGTTCGTTAACCACTGGAGCTCCAGAGATCTTGTATTTTATAAATGCCTGAATTACATCTATAACCAGTTCATCTTTTCTAAATGTGATTAAGGAATGAGACATATAATCTTCTACCAAAATTGGTGCACTTTGTATCTTAACAGGTTCTGCCCTTCTACCTTGAAAACTCTTTATTCCCATGACCCTAATGTTTTGATTACTAACTATTTAAATATAATCAATTTTAAAGGGATTGTAAACCACAGATATATTTTTATTTTATTAAGGCTTTCTTATTTATATTTAGTGAAATAATCCCTTTTGCACACATGCTGAAAAAAATATCCTCACTTTTAATTCCTATTGTTTTAGCTTTAATAATTTGGTTTATATATTATTCCAGCATGCCTAGAAATTATTCTGAAGCAAATATGGCTCCCACTCAGTTTTCTACTACAAGAGCCTTTAAACATGTAGAAGAGATCTCTAAACAACCGCATTTTGTTGGAAGTACAGCCCATAGTTTGGTGCGGAATTACATTGTGAAAACACTGCAAGATCTGGATCTGGAAGTGCAAACACAGGAAGGCTATAGCCTTAATAAAAATGGGATGCTTTCTAAACCCCAAAACATCTTAGCACGCATCAAGGGAATAGAAAATGGAAAATCTTTGTTGCTCATGTCTCATTACGATTCTGCCGGGCATTCTTCTTTTGGAGCTAGTGATGCAGCCAGTGGAGTTGCTACGGTTTTGGAAGGAATTCGAGTGATCTTAGCAGAAGGCATTCAGCCAAAGAACGATATCATTATATTATTTACAGATGCAGAGGAACTAGGGCTTAATGGTGCAGAGTTTTTTGTAAATGAACATCCTTGGGCCAAGAATGTTGGTATTGCCCTAAATTTTGAATCTAGAGGAAGCGGCGGGAATTCCTTTATGCTGTTAGAGACCAACGGAGGAAATAAAAAGCTCATTCAAAACTTCATAAAAGCTAATCCAAAGTTTCCAACTACAAACTCTTTAGCCTATAGTATCTACAAGATGTTGCCAAATGATACCGATCTTACTGTGCTTCGGGAACAAGGCGATATTAACGGTTTTAATTTTGCGTTTATAGACGATCATTTTGATTATCACACCGCAAATGATATTCCTGCCAATTTAAATAAAGAAACACTGGCACAACAAGGGAGTTACCTTATGCCGTTAATGCATCATTTTAAAGAAGCAGATCTTTCTAACTTTAATTCGGAAGATGATCTCATCTACTTTAATATTCCGATGGGAGAAATAATTAGCTATCCATTTTCATGGATCTTCCCGATGCTGATCTTGGCTTTTTTGTTATTTTTTGCAGTGGTTTTGTATGGAACTAGAAAAAGAAGAATTTCAGGGAAAACAATCCTCTTGGGAGCCGTTCCATTTTTAGTTTCCTTAATAAGTGCTGGCTTGCTTATCTATATTTTTTGGAAACTCTGTTTGATCCTGTATCCGCAATATGGAGAAATGTTAAACGGATTTACATATAATGGCTATTCGTATATCTATGGCTCCATATTCTTAAGTATTTCCATCTGTTTAATTATTTACAAAAAACTCAGCCACAGAGAAGATGGATCGGGAATGTTCGTATTTCCAATTTTCTTTTGGTTGCTAATATGTACAGCTACCGCAATACACTTGAAAGGTGCCGCTTATTTTGTGATTCCTGCTTTTTTCGCGATCATTCAGTTATGGGTAATGCTCAGGCAAAAAATGCCAAATCCATTTTTAATGTTGCTATTAAGTTTACCGGCGTTGGTGATCTTACTTCCATTTATAGATAGTTTTCCTGTAGCCTTAGGTCTTAAAATACTATATGTTGCGGGAATATTAACCGTGTTGCTTTTCTCCCTGTTCTTACCGGTATTTGGATCCTTTAAAGGGAAAAGGCCTTTGTCATTATTGTTCTTTATAATATCCATGATTTTCTTTATAATCGCTCATTTTAAAGCAGATTATAATGAAGTTCGGCCAAGACCAGATAGTTTGGTGTATCTGTTTAATGCCGATGAAACCACTGCCAGCTGGAACTCTTATGATCTGGAATTGGACGATTGGAATAACAAATATTTTAAAGAAAACACCAACGCTGAAGCTAACGATGTAAATTTTGAAAGTAAATACGGTTCCGGATTCCAGCATACTGCTAAAGCTCCGCTAATTAAAGTGCCGGTTCCAGGAATTAGTTATAAGAAGAATACTTCTCAAGATTCTGCACAGAATTTAACAAGTTATACCATTAAAATTGCACCTAACAGAAGGATTAACAGAATAGAACTTTATTTAGACAAGGAATATAATTTTGAAGAGTTCGAGGTGAATGATCTTACTGCAGATTGGTATCTAGCAAAAGACAATAACTATAACGTATTTAAGAGTAGATGGAGCAACAGACTGCTTACTTATCACGCGGCCAATGGCGATTCTTTGATCATTAATTTTACAACGAAGAATAAGGTTGCACCGGAAATCGTGATGTACGAATCGAGTTATGATCTATTGGAAAATGAAGCTTTAAAAGTTAAACCAAGAGACAGCGAAAAGATGCCAAAACCATTTGTACTTAATGATGCCGTGATCGTGAAAAAGACCATTAAATTTGAAGAATAAAGAACAACATGAAAATTTCTATATTAGGTTGTGGTTGGTTAGGTTTACCATTAGCCAAAAGCCTTATTTCTAAAGGACATATTTTAAAAGGTTCTACTACCAGTAGAGATAAAAAACAAGTTCTTTCTGCGGAAGGAATCTCGCCCTACATTATTCAGTTATTTGAAGAGGGTATTCAAGGCGATATTTCTGCTTTTCTTGGTGATGCTGAGGTATTGATTATTGATATTCCACCTGGATTGCGAAAAGATCCTGAAGTGAATTTTGTTGGAAAGATCGGCCGACTTACTTCTCAGATTGAACGCGCTGGAGTGAAGAAAGTGATCTTTATAAGTGCCACTTCTGTATATAAAGATACCGAAGCTTCTCCCACTTATACGGAAGAAGATCTTGCCAATGGAACAGCTGAAAATTCGAAACAATTAAAGGGTGCTGAAGAAATTTTAAAGAATTCAGATGCTTTTGAAGCCGCTATCATTCGCTTTGGTGGCTTAATAGGTCCGGGAAGACATCCTGTAAATTACTTAGCCGGAAAAACAGATTTAAAAGATTCTAGCGGACCGGTTAATCTTATTCATTTAGAAGATTGTATCGGGATTATTGAAGCGGTGTTGGAGAAAGATGCTTTTGGTTATTCCTATAACGCAGCCTACCCGGAACATCCTACTAGAAAGGAATATTATACAAAAATGGCTTCAGAGAAAGGATTGGCTATAATGAGCTTTGATGAAAATTCGGTTTCTAAAGGCAAGATGATAGCATCAGTTAATTTGGAAAAGATTTTGAATTACGAGTTTAGAAATTCGATCTAATTCAGCTTATCTTCTCTAAATTGAGAACGTTTTTTACGAGATCCTTCGACAGGCTCAGGATGACATTTGATGTAGTTTGTCATCTCGAACATAGTGAGAGATCTCTCGATTCCTAAAAAGATCCTTCGACAAGCTCAGGATGACATTTGAAGTATTTTGTCATCTCGAACGCAGTGAGAGATCTCAAAGGAGAATTTCTTTTTGTAGCAAGAGATCTCTCAGTTTTTAAAAAGATCCTTCGACAGGCTCAGGATGACATTTGCTTTATTTAAAAACTGCAAGGGATAGAAGCGGTAGCTCCCATTGGAGTGAAGCAAAAATGGGACTTTAGCGCATAGCCCGACCGCCATTTTTGGCGGATGCAGCCAAAGAAAAAGGGCCAACATTGCTGCGGCCCTTTAAATCTTAATCTATATTCTTCTACCAGATCTTAACTCTGTTCTCTGGTTTTACATACATTTTGTCTCCTTCTTTAATATCGAAAGCTTCGTAAAAAGCATCTATGTTTTGAAGTGGCACATATGCACGGTACATTCCAGGAGAATGCGGATCGGTTTTAATTCTGTTTCTTAAAGCTTCATCTCTCATCTTAGTTCTCCAAACGGTTGCCCAAGAAAGGAAGAAACGTTGCTCTGGAGTAAATCCATCTTTTTCGCCTGGATTTCCATGCTCTTTTAAGTGCATTTGTAATCCATCGTAAGCGGCATTTACACCTCCAAGATCTCCAATGTTCTCACTTAAGGTAAACTTACCGTTGATGTAAACACTGTCTAACACTTCAATAGCGCTGTATTGATCTGCCAAAGCAGTTCCAAGTCCTTCGAAAGAAGTAAGATCTTTCTCGCTCCACCAGTTGTTCAAATTCCCTTCAGAATCGAATCTAGATCCACTGTCATCGAATCCGTGAGAGATCTCATGTCCTATAACTGCTCCAATTCCACCGTAATTAACAGCAGCATCTGCTTTATAATCGTAGAAAGGTGGTTGTAGAATAGCTGCAGGGAATACAATTTCGTTGTAAGATGGGTTGTAGTAAGCATTTACAATTTGAGGAGCCATAAACCATTCTGATTTGTCTACTGGCGTTCCTAATTTTGCCATGTCTTCTTTTACATTCCATTTAGCTGCATTCAGCATATTTTGGAAGAAAGAACCTTTTCCATCATTTGGAGATGTAATTTCTAGGTCTCCGTAATCTTTCCACTCGTCTGGATATCCAACTTTAATAGTTGTAGTTGCCAGTTTTTGTTTCGCTTTTGTCTTAGTACTATCGCTCATCCAAGTTAGATTATCTATTCTAACTTTGTATGCTTCGATGATGTTAGCGATCATTTCCTGAGCTTTTTTCTTAGCTTCTGGTGGGAAATTCTCTTCTACATATAGTTTTCCTAAGGCTTCTCCTAAAGTTCCGTTTACAGTTTGTAAAGCACGTTCTTTTAAAGGACGTTGTTCTTTAGCTCCTTGTAAAGTTTTGTCGTAGAAATCCCAGTTGGTTTGTTCTATTTCCATGCTTAAGGCAGAAGCCGCATCATTCAATAAATTCCAACGTAAATACGTTTTCCAGTCGGCTACTTTATTAGCATTAAATGTTTTCTGTAAAGCATCCATGTATTTTGGTTGCGCAACAATTACCGTGTCTATATTAGTAGCTCCAATTCCATCGAAATAAGCTTTCCAATCTAATGCAGAAACTCTTTTTTGAAGTTGTTCTACAGACATTGGGTTATAGCTTTTTCTTGCATCTCTGCGGTCTACTTTGTCCATTTGAGGAGTTGCTAAGCTAGTTTCGAAAGCCAAAATAGTTTCGGCGCTCTTTTTAGCATCTGCTTCAGAATCTCCTAAGTATTGCAACATTTTTGTAATGTGCTTTTTGTAGTTCTCACGAGTTTCTTTTGTGCTTGCATCATTTTCAACATAATAGTCTCTGTCTGGAAGACCTAAACCTGAAGGGTATAAATATGCTGCATTGGCATTACTATCTTTAGCATCTGCACGTACTCCAAATGCGAAGAAACCTGCGCCACCGTATTGTTGCATGTCTGTAAGAAATGCTTGAAGGTCTTGCTTGGTTTGGATTGCTGCTATTTTTTCTAAGTACGGAGTTAAAGGTTCAACCCCATTCTTGTTTCTAGCAACCGTATCTGTAATGCTTTGATATAAGTAAACCGCTTTCGCTTGGTCACTTTTTGCATCTAGATCTTTATTTTTAGATGCTTTTTCCAATAAGGCAAGGGCATCCTCATCGGTATTTTTTCTTAGCTCGTTAAAACTTCCCCATGTGGTGTACTCATCTGGGATCTCGGTAGAATCGGCCCAAGTACCATTTACATATCTAAAGAAATCTTCTTTCGGGCTCATAGTTGTATCCATGAACGCCAAGTTAATTCCTCTGGATTCTTCTTTAGCCACTACTTGCTTATCGTCACTTTTACAACTGGTTACTGCTGTTGCAGCAAGTGCAGATAGAATAAGGGCATTGGTTATTTTTCTCATAAAATAAAATAAATTAATTGTGTGTCGCTAAAATACTAAAAAGTAGCAGATTATAAGAATTATTGTTTGGTCTGAAGTGATTGAATTAATAAACTATCAGTTTCCTTTTTTAAATCCGTTACTTCGGTAACATTATCGTTAGGAATTGCGATTGAAAGCACATAATGCTTCACCTTCCAAGTATCTCCAACTTGTTCCATTACTCCAGAGCCTCTGCAAATTCCCATTTGCGTGCTTAATAATTCATCGAACCAAGCGATCTCGCTATTGTCTTGAGGATAAATATTTCTTTCTAAAGTGGTAAAACTCCAAGCTTTTCCTTTATCGAAATAAGGTTTTGCAAATTCACGAAATTCCTTGTTTTGCCAGTTTTCGCCAGCATCGGTACCAATAAAAACGCCGTCTTCGGTCATTAATCCAAAGTATTCCTCAAAATCAGCATCTGCTGCCGCTTTATGCCATTTTTCCAAGGAGTTATCTATAGCTTGCTTCACGTCTGCTTCTGAAGCAGGTGGTTGTTCTGTGATGACTTCTAATTCATCGTTTTCTTTTTCTGAAGAAGACTGATTACAGGAAATTGATGCAAGTAATAGGAGAAGTACTAATTTTTTCATTTTTGAAGGTGGTTTTAGTTGAAGGTTATTTCTAATTTCGTTTCCGTATAGGTTTTGGTGGCAATTTTCTTTCAGGGCTTTTTAGATCTGATTTCGGCTTGTCCAAAGTTTCTCCATTATCTATAGCATCTAATTCTTCTTCGAACTGCTCCAAAGTTTTAAGGAAAAGTTCATTCATCTGAATTTTAAAATTATTGAATTCTGCCGGGATTTCTTGAGCGGTTTTTGCAATTGCTTCTGGCTCCAAAGTTCTCTTTCCAGACAACTGCTGGAGGATCTTTGCTTTGGTTAATAAAACAGCTAGTCTAGCTTCAACTGCATTAGTTTGTAAGCTTTCTGGAACTGTTTCTTGTAAAGATTGTAAGATCTCTGTAATTGGCGTGGCATTCGAAATCACATCGTTCACGGTATAATTTCTGAAGTTTTCAATTTCACTCTGAGCGGTGATATATGCTAACCATTCTGTAGTGATCTCTTGTGCTTCGGGTAAAAGGATCACTCTTTCATTAGTGATCTCCAGCTTTTTATTTAAAGCTGCAGCAATATCTTTATCTGATGATTTTTGGGTTTCTGCAGGTTTATTTTCCCCGCATCCAACAAACAGGATCGAAAGTACAATCCAGAAAAAGCTTTTCATAGGCTAAATTTGATAGACAAAGTTAATGAAAAACCGCTGTCAAAAAAGGATGCCTTAAAGATGTGGGAATTAACTCCCTTTTTTAGATGGAATGTTATAGCATCAGCTCTTAAATGGATATATTTGCGCTGTAAAATTGATAGAATGATTTCAGAAAAAATATTGATTATTGGAGCTTCCGGTCAAATAGGAAGTGAACTTGCATTAAAACTGCGCGAATTGCATGGAAATGATAATGTTATTGCAAGCGATATAAAAGAAGGCAGTGAAGAGCTTATGTCTAGCGGTCCGTTCGAAATAATGGATGCTACAGATGCAGAGGGAATAGCCAATCTTATAGAAAAACACAGGATTACAGATGTTTATTTAATGGCTGCAATGTTAAGTGCAACCGGAGAAAAAATGCCGATGAAGGCATGGAATTTAAACATGGATTCGCTTTTTATAGTTTTAAATCTTGCGAAAGATAAAAAGATTAAAAAAGTATTTTGGCCATCTAGTATTGCTGTTTTTGGACCATCAACTCCTAGAAACGACACTCCGCAAACCACGGTAATGGAACCAACTACGGTTTATGGAATAAGCAAACAAACCGGAGAGCGCTGGTGTGAGTATTTCTTCAATAAATTTGGAGTAGATGTAAGAAGTATAAGATACCCTGGAATTATTAGTTACAAAACTTTACCAGGCGGTGGAACTACAGATTATGCTATCGAAATATTTCATGAGGCATTACGAACAGGAAAATATACTTCGTTTTTAAGTGAAGATACTGCGCTTCCAATGATGTTCATGGAAGATGCTATTAAGGCTACTGTAGATATTATGAATGAACCTTCGGAAAAAGTGAAAGTGAGATCTTCTTATAACTTATCTGCGATGAGTTTTACACCTAAGCAGTTAGCTGAAGCAATTAAAAAGGAACTACCAGAATTTGAAATAAACTATAAGCCAGATTTTAGACAAGCAATTGCAGATTCTTGGCCAAGTAGTATAGATGATAGTGCTGCAAGAGCAGATTGGGGTTGGAAACATGAGTATGATCTTAAAAAGCTCACACATGCCATGCTAGAAGGATTGCAAGAATCCTTTCCTGTAGAAAATAAGTAATAAAAAAACCCGTCTAAATTAATTTAGACGGGTTTTTAAATCTTCGAATTAAATATAAAAATATATTAATCGTGGATCAAACGTACTTGAGCAGCAGTAAGTCCTTTTCTTCCTTCTTCTTCAACGTACTCAACTTTGTCACCTTCATTTAGGGACTCTCCATTAAGACCTGTAACGTGTACGAAGATGTCTCTTCCTGTATCGTCGTTTGTAATGAATCCGTATCCTTTAGACTCATTGAAAAATTTAACTGTACCTTCCATTGTAATAAAATAAAAATTAATAAAGAACAAACTTACATAATATTATTTATCCTATTAACGCAATTGCTAATATTTTTTAACATTATTGATTATAACTTACTCAATCTAAGCCATTATCTTTCATTCTGTCCATATTCTCCTTAGTAAGCGTGTAATCGCTCAGTTTTTTGCCGTTCCAGCGTACATATAAAAAGATGGGCATCAGGATAAAAGCGCTACAAAGCACGGCAATTCCAATAATTCTGTCTCCTAATAATAGCTCGTTGTTCATCCTGAAATAGAACCCAATTCCAATGGCTATAAATATGGAAACAGCCAATATTTTAATTACTACTTTCATGATTATACAGTTACTTCAATTAATTTCTGTCTGTAGGCGGTGAGCAATTTAGATTTTGAAACAAAGCCTATATATTTATCGTTTTCTATAACCGGTAAATTCCATGCATCACTTTCCTGAAACTTTTTCATGATATCTTGCATATGGTCTTTTTTGATATCTATAATTTCTGGAGCACGCTGCATTAGTTCTTGAACCGAAACTTTATCGTACAATTCCTGATCGAACATAATTGGCCTAATATCATCTAAAAGGATAATGCCTACAAAATGACCTTTCTTGTCTAAAACAGGATATAAATTTCGAGAAGATTTGATCACTCCTTTATGAATTACATCTCCAAGAGTCATGTCTAATCTAAGTTCTATGAAATTGGTTTCAATAACCCCGCGAATATTCATTAAGGTTAACACCGCCTTATCCTTATCGTGGGTCAATAATTCTCCCTTCATCGCTAATTCCATAGTATACACAGAATGCGGTTGAAACTGATTGGTGATCATATAAGAGATGGTGGCAGTTATCATTAAAGGCACGAATAATCCGTAACCTCCGGTTAATTCGGCTATCAAGAAAATAGCAGTTAAAGGGGCGTGTAGCACTCCCGCCATTAATCCTGCCATCCCAACTAAAGTAAAACTACTCACCGAAATCGGATTTTTAAGAAGACCTAAATTATTTACGAACAGCGCAAAGCAATGTCCCATCGCACTTCCCATAAATAAAACCGGTGCAAAGATTCCCCCAATTCCACCTGCTCCAAAAGTAAGCGAAGTGGCAATGATCTTAAAAATAACCAGTCCGGCTAATAATGCGATAACCACCCAAATATTGCCCAAATAGTCATTAAAGAAATTGGTTCCTAATGCCTCCAGGTAATTTTCGGTGAGCAAGTTGTTAATTACGTTGTAGCCTTCCCCGTATAATGGTGGGATCATAAAAATAATAATCCCAAGTCCGATTCCTCCAACCAATAATCTTCTGAAAGGGCTTCCTATTTTTTTGAAAAGTTCGTTCATTTTAAAATAAACGCTTGTAAAATACATGGAGCAGAAAGATGCTAGTATTCCTAAGATAATATAGAAAGGTACTTCTGAAATTATAAATTTATCCTTCAGCTGAAATGGTAAAATAATATCAGATCCGAAGAAAAAGTAGGAGGTAAGTATTGCTGAAACTGAAGCTATCAATAATGGTAACATCGAAACCAGCGTAAGATCTAAGCTAAACACTTCAATAGCAAAAATAATTGCTGCAATGGGAGCTTTAAAAATAGAAGACATAGCACCGGCAGCCGCACAACCAATAAGTAAAGTTCTAGATGTTTGATTCATCTGAAATAACCTAGAGATATTAGAACCAAGAGATGCACCGGTTGCGACCGTTGGTCCCTCTAAACCAACAGAACCTCCAAAACCTACCGTTAAAGGTGCGGTTATCATAGAAGCATACATTTGGAAAGGTCGCATAATTCCCTTTTTTTTGGAAATGGCATATAAGGTAGAAGGAATCCCGTGACCAATTCTTTTGCTTAAACCATATTTAATAATGAGCAAGGTTAGCGTTAACCCAAGAATTGGAAAAATAAAATAAAAAGCATGGTGAACATTGGCAATTAACTTTCCTTCCATCAACTCCTGAATGAAGTGCGTAAGGTTTTTTATAATAACCGCGCCAAATCCGCTGGTAAAACCAACTACAGCACTTAATATTAAAATAAATTGATGTTGGGTAAGATTATTAGTCTTCCAATCGATGAACTTTTGTAAACCAGGAACGGCTTTTGGCAACATCCAGAAGGTTGTTTATAATAATTAAAACGAAAACTGTAAAACTAATATATAGAATCTAACTTGCTTTACCTAAGTCATTTATTACAACTTGTAAGTAAAGCAAATTAGAAATTTAATTTATTCGGTAACTTTTAAGTGCAACTCACTAAGTTGTGCGTTGTCTAGCTTTGCAGGTGCATCTATCATAATGTCACGCCCAGAATTATTCTTAGGGAATGCAATAAAATCTCTTATAGTTTCCTGTCCGCCAAGAATAGAAACCAACCTATCAAATCCAAATGCGATTCCCCCGTGTGGTGGAGCGCCATATTGAAAAGCATCCATTAAAAATCCGAATTGTTCTTTCGCTTCTTCTGGAGTAAATCCTAAATAATCGAACATCATGGCTTGCGTAGCTTTATCATGAATCCTGATAGAACCTCCACCAATTTCATTTCCGTTCATCACTAGATCGTATGCATTTGCACGAACTACTCCTGGGTCTGTTTCTAGTAATTTGATATCTTCTGGTTTTGGAGAAGTGAACGGGTGGTGCATGGCGTGATATCTCTTAGTATCCTCATCCCATTCTAATAATGGAAAATCTACAACCCATAAAGGTGCAAATTCGCTAGCATTTCTTAAGCCAAGTTCTGTAGCAAGATGCATTCTTAATGCGCTAAGTTGCGTTCTTGTGGTATGTGCATCTCCAGACATTACCAAGATAAGGTCTCCCGGTTTTGCGCCGGTAGCTTCTGCCCATGCTTTTAGATCTTCTTCAGAATAAAATTTATCTACAGAAGATTTTAAACTTCCATCGGTATTATATTTAGCGTAAACCAATCCGGTTGCGCCAATTTGTGGGCGTTTCACCCATTCTATAAGCTTGTCTAATTGTTTTCTTGTATATTCTGAAGCTCCCGGAACTGCAATTCCAACAACCAATTCTTGCTGATCGAATACATTAAAACCTTTATTTTTTGCAAGATCATTAAGTTCGGCGAATTCCATTCCAAAACGGATGTCTGGTTTATCATTTCCGTATTTTTGCATTGCTTCAGCATAGGTCATTCTCGGGAAATCACCTATTTCTATTCCTTTTATCTCTTTCAGCAAATGTCTAGTAAGGCCTTCAAAAATATTCAAGATATCTTCTTGCTCTACAAATGCCATTTCACAGTCTATTTGTGTGAATTCCGGCTGTCTGTCTGCTCTTAGATCTTCATCTCTAAAACATTTTACGATCTGAAAATATTTATCCATTCCACCAACCATAAGCAATTGCTTAAAGGTTTGTGGGGATTGTGGTAATGCATAAAATTGCCCTTCGTTCATTCTACTTGGCACCACAAAATCTCTAGCTCCCTCTGGAGTAGATTTTATTAAATATGGAGTTTCTACTTCTATAAAGCCAGCTTCAGAAAGATAATTTCTCACTTTCATTCCCACTTTATGACGAAACATCAAGTTTTCCTTCACCGGATTTCTACGAATATCCAAGTATCTGTATTTCATTCTAAGTTCTTCTCCACCATCTGTTTCATTTTCAATAGTGAAAGGTGGTGTAAGAGAAGCGTTTAAGATCTCGAATTTGGTAACTAAGATCTCGATATCTCCAGTTGGTAATTGCGGATTTTTAGATTCGCGCTCAATAACATTACCGGTAACCTGAATTACAAATTCACGGCCTAATTGTGCCGCATTTTCCATCATTTCTGAAGGTGTACGTTCTTCATCAAAAATAAGTTGCGTTACACCATAACGGTCTCTAAGATCTACCCAGATCATAAATCCTTTGTTTCTGGTCTTCTGAACCCATCCTGCCAGGGTAACTTCTTCATTTATATGGCTTGATCTTAATTCACCACAAGTATGACTTCTATACATAACGCACTATTGAATTTAGGTTTGCAAAAGTATGAAGATTAAGTGTTACACTGAAGTATTGAAGCATAAAAAAACCTTTCAACTAATTTAAGATGAAAGGTCTTTATTATCGCAATTTCGAAATGCTTATTCGGCTAATTCTAGATCTGCATATTCTTTTTTAGATGCCTCCTTTTCGGGATGCATTTTAGTTGCTACCCACATTTTAATTCTCATTGAAATATAGAACAAGATTGGTACTATGATCAATGTTAAGAATGTAGCTACAAATATTCCGTAGATTACTGTCCAGGCCAATGGCCCCCAGAAAATCACGTTATCTCCACCAAAGTAGATGTTAGCATCAAATTCACTAAATAACTTGAAGAAATCTATGTTTAATCCAATTGCCAGAGGTATTAGCCCAAGAATCGTGGTGATTGCAGTTAACAATACTGGTCTTAAACGCGCTTTTCCAGCCTGAATAATGGTTTTTAAAAGTTCCTCCTTACTCAAGTATTCATCGTCATCCATATCCAGTAACATCTTCTTCCGGTCTATTAGTAATTGGGCATAATCGAGGAGAACTACCCCGTTATTCACCACAATTCCCGCTAGCGATATAATTCCCATCATGGTCATCATAATAACAAAAGAAGATCCGGTGATCACAATTCCTCCAAAAACTCCAATGAAGCTCAAGAAAATAGCGATCATAATGATCAATGGTTTGGAGAACGAGTTAAATTGAAAGATCAGAATAAGAAAGATCAATCCAAGTCCGCTAAAGAAAGCTCCCATTAAGAAAGCTTGTTGCTTATTTTGTTCTTCGATCTGTCCTGTATAATCTACTTTAATGTTTTCCGGAAGTCCTTCAAAACCTCTCATTTCATTCTGAACCTGACTAACAACTGCCCCCGCATCTGTATATCCAGGGGATAAAGCAGAATAAACAGTTACAACTCTTCGAGTATCTCTGTGTTTAATCGCAGAAAATCCAGAACTATTCTTGGTTGTTGTTACAGCAGAAACTGGAATTTCTCTTAACTGTCCAGTGTTTGTTCTAAATGTCATGGTCTGGTTGAAAAGTGCACTGCTATTGTAACGGCTAGCTTCGTTGAATCTTAAATAGATGTCGTAATCTTCCCCATCTTCTTTATAGATTCCAGCTTTGGTACCAAAAATGGAATTTCTAAGCTGTTGTCCAACTTGTCCTGCACTAACTCCCAATTCCCCTGCTTTTTCACGGTCTATAACCACTTGCATTGCAGGTTTGTCTTTATTTACATCTATTTTAAGTTCATCTATGGCAGCGATATTTCTACTGTTGATGAATTCTCGCATTCTTTCTGCAGTTACAATAAGCTCATTATAATCTTCCCCTTCCAATTCAATATTAATTGGAGCTCCAGCTGGAGGACCATTCTGATCTTTTTCTACAGAAATCAAAACTCCAGGATAAATTCCTACTAAGGCTTCCTGAACTTTCTGGCGCATAAGCTCACTATCTTTTCCTCTTCTAAATTTATATTCTCGCATAGAAGCGGTGATCTTTCCTTTATGTGGCATTTCTGCAGCAGAACCTCCATCGGTCTGAGGATTTCCAGCACCTTCTCCCACTTGAGAAACCGCACTTTCTACCATAAAGTTATAACCATTGTCATCGGTATATTCATCTTCATTAAGAACTTTATAAACCTTCGCTTCTATCTCTTTAGTGATCGCATTTGTTTTTTCTATATCGGTTCCTTGAGGATATTCGATATATACAACGATCTGGTTTGGTTTGTTATCTGGGAAGAATTCCACTTTGGTTCTCTGTGAAGCAAGTGATGCTCCAAAAGCCATAAATGCACCAATCAATAATAAGAAGGTAATTCCAACCACGATATAAGGTCTTTTTCCTTTAAATGAAGTGCTTAATCTTCCTTCATACCAGTTCTCTAATTTTACTAAAGATTTATTCTGAAAGCTATTGGCCATTTTTCGCAATACCAATCGGTATACCCAAAGCATAATTGCAGTAAAGATCATTACAGACCCTAAACCTCTGTATTCACCTCCAAAAATGAAGATCAAAAGTCCGATTCCTGCAACGATAGAAGATATTTTTATAATTCGGTTCAATGGCATATCCTTATCCTCTGTAGTCATGAATTGAGAAACCAAAACAGAGTTAAAGAAAATGGCAACAAATAAGGAGGATCCTAATACTACAGACAATGTTATAGGGAAATAGATCATGAATTGCCCCATAATTCCCGGCCATAATCCTAATGGAATAAATGCCGCAACAGTTGTGGCTGTAGAAATTATGATAGGAAACGCAATTTCTCCAATTCCTTCTTTAGCAGCCTCCAAACGCGTCATTCCTTCTTCGTCCATCAATCTATAAACGTTCTCTACAACCACGATCCCGTTATCCACAAGCATTCCCAGACCCATAATTAATCCGAAAAGGATCATGGTATTCATGGTATAACCAAGCTGATTCAAGATCATCAATGACATGAACATGGACATTGGAATTGCAAATCCTACGAATAAAGCATTTTTGAATCCTAAGAAGAACATTAATACAGTTACTACTAGTATGATCCCAAAAATAATGTTGTTCACCAGATCATCTACTTGACCAATGGTTTTTGAAGACTGATCGTTAGTAATAGAGATATTTAAATTAGTAGGAAAAACATTTTCTTTGGCGTTCTGCACAATTATCTCTATCTGTTCTGCCGCAGCTACCATGTTCTTCCCAGCACGTTTTTTAACATCGAGCATCACTACCTGATCACCAAATTCTCTGGCATAGGTTGTTCGGTCCTTTTCTTTAAAGCTAACATCTGCTACATCTTTAAGATATACGATGTTCCCATTTTCAGATTTTACTACAAAATTTTCCAATTCAGATGGATCATCTATCTCTCCTAAAATTCTAATGGTTCTACGTTGTCCGCTGGCAATGAAGTTTCCGGCAGACATGGTCATGTTTCCATTCTTAATGGAATTTGTGATGTCACTAAAACTCACAGAAGAAGCCATCATTTTATAGATGTCTACAGCAACTTCAATTTCTTTTTCTTGTGCCCCACGAATATCTACTTTCTTAATTTCTGGTAGATTTTCTATTTCATCTTGTAAATATTCTCCGAATTCCTTCAGCTTAGCAACTGGATAATCTCCAGAAATATTTATGTTCAGAATTGGCACTTCTTCAGACATGCTTAATTCAAAAATATTTGGTTCAACCTTAGCGCCGTTAAAAGTTGGCCAGTCTTCTCCAGATGTTTCCGAATCTATTTCATCTTTCACTTTTTGTTTAGCGAGCTCTACAGAGATCTCTTCATCAAACTCCACAACGATCATCGAATAATCTTCTTGTGAAGTAGAGGTGATCTCCACCACATTGCTCACCGTTTTAAGCTTGTCTTCTAAGGTGTTGGTGATAAGCTTTTCTATATCTTCTGCCGTGTTCCCAGGAAAAATGGAACTCACATAGATCTTGGTTTCTTTAACTTCAGGAAAACTTTCTCGGGGCATCGCAAAGTATGCCGAGATCCCTAGGAACAAGATCAAGGCCATCATCATATAAATGGTGGTTTTGTTCTTGATCGCCCATGAGGACATCTTGAATTCCTTATCTATTGTTTTTTTATTTTTAGCCATATCAGTTCTTAATAGGTAATTATTTTTACCGTTTGTCCATCTTTCACGCTACGTGCTCCTTCTTCAATAACTTCGTCCCCGTTAGTTAAACCTTCCAAAACTTCAATTTTATCTCCTTGAGTTTTTCCGGTTTTTATAATGGTTTGCTTGGCAATTGCTTTTTGTCCTTCTTTCTGATTCAAAATATAGATGTACTGGTCACCTTCAGCATTTTCAGAAATAATATTTTGAGGTATTAAAAGCGCATTTTCACTAGTGTAATCGTTAATTTTAAGTCGTGCGGTAAGATTTGGCTTAATAGATTTATCCTTATTTGGCACTTCAATTTCAGCTTTAAACGTACGGTTGTCTGGATTTATAAAACTTCCGGTTTGTCTAATCTTAGCATCCATAGTTTTTCCCAAAACAGGGAACGTAACTTCTACACTTTTTCCTTCTACCACATCTGCAATGTAATTTTCAGGAACATCGGTATTTATATACATATCGTTTAAATTAACGATACGTAAAATTGGGGTTTGTCCAGGCGAAACCACACTTCCAGCTTCGGTAATAATATCGTCTACAGTTCCAGCAAATGGTGCGTTAACGGTAGATTTTCCTAACTGACTTTTCATTTGGTTCACGGCGCTTTGTTGCCCTTCGTAATTAGATTTTGCTTGTAGATATTGGATCTCACTTCCAATCTTCTGATCCCATAATCTTTTCTGACGCTCGTACGTTGTTTTAGCAAGATCTGCTTGAATTTGCATTTGTGCCAATTGTTGGCTCATTCCGCCATCATCTATTCTTGCTAAAAGCTGTCCTTTACTTACTTTTTGTCCTTCTTTTACATATATCTGCTGAAGAATTCCACTCATTTCGGCGTTTAGAACTACGTTTTGCTTGGTTTCTACACTTCCCTGAAGTTCTAAAAAGTGATTAAAAGTTTCGGTTTTAGCAGTAAAAAAGGTGATTAATGGAACGTTCTTTTCTGGATTTAGATCATCCAACTTTTTGTCTAATTCCTTCAACTCGTCGTGAATTGCTTGTTGTTGGGTAGTTAATTCGTCTCTTTTCTTCTGAATTTCTTCTATATTATTTGAAGCTATAACATCCTCTACGGATTTTTCTTTATCTCCTCCACAAGAAATAAGGAAGGTGGCTGTTGCGATTGTGAATAGTAACTTTTTCATTTTCTTATTGTTGAAGGATATTTAATTTTCTTTTGAATATTTGGTGGTGTCTAGCAGGTTTTCCAAAGCAGTTTTATTGGTTATAACTTCCAACATTGCTTGTAGATATTCTTGCTGCGCTCTATATAATTGTCTTTGTGCATCACTAAGGTCGAAACTGGAAGAAAGTCCTTCCAAAAATTTCACCTGATTTTTATTTTCTATGCGTTCTGCCAGATCTAAACTCTTACTTTTATTGGCATAGTTCTCTAAACTGAAGCTATAATCGTTTTTTGCTGAAGCAATATCTAATTCAACCTTGCTCTTAGTATATTCTAACTGAACCAAGGATTGCTCATACTGAATTTGCTTTTGAGCTGTTTTAGCACTTCGCATTCCGCTGCTAAAAATGGGCACATTTAAGCTTAAACCAAGAACAGATTGGTCATAGTAAATTTGATCGTTTGTAAAAAAGCTGAAAGTTTCACTATTCCCCTGAGCTCCGTAGTTCACAAATGCACTTAATCTAGGCAAGGCCTTGCTTTTTTCTAATCTTACCAAAGTTGCTGCTTGGTTGCTCTGATCTGCAGCTATTCTATAATCTATATTGTCTTCAACAGAAATTTCTTTGCTTAATAACTGAAGATCGAAATTTTCCATGCTTAGTTGCTCCAAGTTGTCCAGCACTTCAATTTCAGTTTCTACAGGAATTCCCATGCTTACCTTTAGCATGTCGTAAGCGATAACTTCCATGCGTTGCGCGTTCTTCAAATTGGTCTCTAAACTTAAAGAAGTGATCTCTAATTGCTCTACCGCTTCTTGCTCGATCAATCCGTTTTCATAGGTTTTACGAGTATCATTAAGATTTTTCTGAATAGTTTCAAGATTCAATTTTGAAATTTCAACACTTTCTCTGGCTAAAAGCACATTACTATAAGCGCTTGTAATTGCTTTTTTAACCTCAAGATCTGTTTTCACCTTAGCATTCTCGGTGATCTGAAGTAAGGTTTTTACAGATTGAACACCTACTATATAGGACCCATCAAAAATCAGCTGATTCCATGATGCAGTGGCAGATAGGTTTTGTTTGGTTCCAAAAGTTACTGGAACAAAGGTTCCTGGAGTTCCTCCAGTAATTTCAGCTGGTAATAATGTTACCGGCTGCATTAAATTATTTCTGTACTCTGCATTTCCACTTATCTGGGGTAAACCTTGAGCAATTATTTCCCATTTTTGCTTCAATGCAATTGCCACATCTTTGCGGGCAATTTCAGAATTATAGCTATGTTGTAAACCATAAGCAATTGCTTCTTCTAGGGTAAAAGCTTTTTGTGTGATCGTATCTACTTCCTGAGCTTGCGTAAAGGCAGCTAATTGCAGAAAAAATAGTAAAAAAATATTTTTCATTAGTTGTTCAAATGTGATTGGTTTAATAATGTGGTCAAGGTTTTAAGGCCTTTTTCGGTAACAATTGCTCTTAAATGGTATTCTAAGAAATTATCTAATAATTCGTGGGGAGAATATTTATCCATAGGAAAATGGTATTCTTCTTTAATGCCTAGCATTCCCACAAAATAGATCTTACTTATAAATTTTATAGGAAGATCCTCTCGATACAAGCCGTTCTCAATTCCTTTTTCCAGATTCTGTATTACAGAACCTTCCATGATCTGTAGATGATTTTTTTGTACAGCTTCATATACCTTTGGGTAGTATTTTTTAAGCTGAAATTGAGGTGAGGATTTATTGTCCTTTAAATGTTTCATTGCAAAATTCTTGATATCGAAGAGTTCTACAATTGCGTTCTTTTCCTGACTAATAATAGTTTCGACTCCACATGAAATGTTAGATAACACATGAAAGGTGCTTGCTTCTACCAACTTAGTCTTGGTTGGAAAATGAGAGTAAATAGTTTTTTTAGATATACCAAGTTCATTGGCAATATCGTCCATAGTAACGCTCTTAAATCCAAGATTCAGGAAAAGCTCTGCGGCGGAATGAATTATTTTATCTTTCAATTTGATTAATAAATTTCTGCAAATGTAATAAGGAAACTTTAAAAACCACAAAAGTTTCCATAATTTTTTTCGATAATTTAATAGGCTTGGAAAATTCGTATTAATATCATTTATGGTATTTTAGCCGAAAATTTTGCTAATGCATACCATTGCCCAGTACCGTGACGCTTTTTTAGAGTATTTAGACGCCACTATCGAGACCAAAGAGCCTAAGAATTTATATGAGCCTATTACTTATATATTACATTTAGGAGGGAAGCGCTTGCGACCTGTTCTTGTTTTAATGAGTGCAGAGATCTTTGATACCCCATATCAAAAAGCGCTGGACGCGGCATTAGCTATAGAAGTTTTTCATAATTTTTCTTTAGTGCACGACGATATTATGGACGCTGCACCAATTAGAAGAGGAAAAGCTACCGTTCATGAAAAATGGGATACCAACACCGGGATACTTTCTGGGGATGCCATGTTGATAAACGCCTACCAATTATTCGAAAATTACGACGGTGCTGTTTTTAAAGAATTGGCTCAATTATTCACAAAAACTGCAATTCAGGTTTGTGAAGGTCAGCAATATGATATCGATTTTGAAAGCAGAGAAGATGTAGAGGTAGAAGATTATATAAAAATGATCGAATTTAAAACCGCTGTTTTGGTTGGTGCTTCATTACAAATGGGTGCTATTGTAGCCGGAGCTTCAGAAGCATGTAAAAAAGCGGTTTATCAATACGGAAGATTACTAGGAATTGCTTTTCAGTTGCAAGATGATTATTTAGATGCTTTCGGAAATCCTGATACGTTTGGGAAACAAGTTGGTGGGGATATTATAGAGAATAAAAAAACCTTTTTATATCTGAAGGCATTAGAGAATTCAGAAAAAAATGCAGCGAGTAATTTAGAACACCTTTATTCTATTAGTCCTATGGATGCAACGGGTAAAATTGAAGCCGTTAAGATCATTTTTGAAGAAAGCGGCGCGGCAGAACTTACCAGAGCCGAGATCAAGAAATATACAAAAGAAGCCTTTGCAGTATTAGATGCTATAGACATTCCAGAGATGAAAAAATCCTTGTTACGCAGTTTTGGTTCTTCTCTAATGGAGCGTGAGGTTTAAAAGTAAACACTTACAAAGGGCATAAATGCACTGCTATAAAAACTCTTGTTAGAGTCATGTAGCAAGTTGTATCTAATTCCCGTAACCACATTTCCTGTTGTAAATCCTAATCCCGCCCATAATGCCGGAACCCAATCTTGTTCTTTCAGATTGCTGCCATCTAGTTTGTAATTTCGGGTAATATATAGTTCTTCAAACTCTGCGGAAAGTTGTAAAAACCGAACTGGTCTAACCATAGTAATTACACTTCCTCCAAAACTAGAAGCGTTAAATCTACTTTGGGAGGCATATGCGCCACTTAAGCCAACTCCCGCTGAAACTATCGAGTTAAAATCGTAGATCGCAGCAGGCGCAATGATTCCTGTAAAGTTCCCATTTCCAAAATTTAAACCTAAACTTCCTCCAAATCTTACTGAATTCCAGAAGCTGTTTTCTACTTGTGGAGTGCTATCGATTTCTTGCGAATAAAGATCGCTATTTATTAAAAAAATGGTGAAAAGACAGCAAAAAACCCACTTGCCTGTAAAATACGTGCTTCTAAACATGTTAAATTTCTTATAAGGTTAAGGATAAATATAGCAATTTCTATAAGCTATAAATTCTAAAAATTGTATTTTTGCTATGTTTTAATACAAAAGAAACATTAGTTTCCAACTATGGATAAATTTTCATTTCTTAACGCTGCACCTACAGCTTATTTCGCAAATCTTTACGATCAGTATATACAAAACCCAGATAGTGTAGAACCTAGCTGGCGAGCTTTCTTTCAAGGTTTCGACTTTGGAATGGAGCAAAATGGCGAGTCTTCGGGGTCTAACCACCAAGAAAGCGCTGCTTTGCCAATGCAATCTGCCACGGCAGATATTCCAGAACATATCTTAAAAGAATTTCAGGTTATCCGCTTAATAGACGGGTATAGAACTCGTGGTCATTTATTTACTAAAACAAATCCGGTGAGGGATCGTAGGCAGTATGTGCCAACCTTAGCTTTGGAGAACTTCGGATTAACAAATGGTGATCTTGAAACTGTTTTTAGTGCAGGTGAAGTAATAGGGATTGGCACTGCTAGTCTAAAAGAAATAGTGCTTCATCTAGAAACTATTTATTGCCAATCTATCGGGGTGGAATATATGTATATCCGCAAGCCTGAAGAGATTGAATGGATTCAGCAGAAATTGAACATCAACGATAATCAGCCTAATTTTAGCGATGATGAAAAAAAGCTGATCCTAACCAAATTAAACGATGCGGTTTCTTTCGAAACTTTTCTACATACTAAATATGTAGGACAGAAAAGATTTTCATTAGAAGGAAACGAGAGTTTGATTCCGGCTTTAGATACTATTATAGAGAAAGCAGCAGATCTTGGTGTGAAAGATTTCGTAATGGGAATGGCTCACAGAGGAAGATTGAATACACTAACGAACATTTTCGGAAAAAGCGCAAAAGATATCTTTAGCGAATTCGACGGGAAAGATTACGAGCAGGATATTTTTGATGGAGATGTAAAATATCACTTAGGATGGACTAGTTGTAGAACCACCCGAAGCGGAAAAGAGATCAACATTAATATCGCTCCAAATCCATCACATTTGGAAACTGTGGGCGCTGTTGTAGAAGGAATTTCTAGAGCAAAACAAGACAGAAGATATAAAGACGATTTTTCTAAAGTGCTTCCAATAATAGTGCACGGAGATGCTGCAATTGCAGGTCAAGGTTTGGTGTATGAGTTGGTGCAAATGGCGCAATTAGAAGGATATAAAACTGGTGGAACCATACATATTGTAGTAAACAACCAAATAGGATTTACTACTAATTATTTAGATGGAAGATCTTCTACGTATTGTACAGATGTTGGAAAAGTAACCCTTTCTCCAGTATTACACGTAAATGCAGACGATGCAGAGGCGGTAGTTCATGCCGTATTATTTGCATTAGATTTTAGAATGCAATTTAAAAGAGATGTATTTATAGATCTTTTAGGATATAGAAAATATGGGCATAATGAAGGAGATGAGCCTAGATTTACCCAGCCTAAATTATATAAAGCTATAGCTAAGCATGAGAATCCTAGAGATATTTATGCAGATAAGCTTATTAAGAACGGAGTTATCGAAGATGGTTTCGTGAAGAAATTGGAAGAAGAATACAAGGCGAAGTTAGAAGAAGAACTGGAAGATTCCAGAAAAGAAGATACTACAAGAATTACTCCTTTCATGAAAGATGAATGGGAAGGATTCGAGAATGTACAGGAAGATGAAATGATGGCTCCTGTAGATACAACCATCGCAATTAAAACCTTAGATGAGGTTGCAAGCGTTATCACTAAGCTACCGAAGGATAAAAAATTTCTTCGCAAAATAGCCAAGTTAATTGAAGCGAGATACACCATGTATTTTGAGACTAATCAATTAGATTGGGCAATGGCAGAGCTTCTAGCGTACGGTACTTTAATGACCGAAGGTTACGGAGTGAGAATGAGCGGGCAAGATGTGGAAAGAGGAACTTTTTCTCACCGTCATGCCGTGGTGAAAGTAGAAGATAGCGAAGAAGAGATCATTCTTCATAATAGCATTCCAGATAAAAAAGCAGATTTCTGTATCTATAATTCTTTATTATCTGAATATGGCGTTGTAGGTTTCGATTATGGATATGCTATGGCAAGTCCAAATACCTTGACTATTTGGGAAGCTCAGTTTGGAGATTTCGTAAATGGATCTCAGATCATGATAGATCAATATATTTCTGCAGCAGAAGATAAATGGAAACTTCAGAACGGTTTGGTTATGTTGTTACCACACGGATATGAAGGACAAGGAGCAGAACATTCTTCAGGAAGAATGGAGCGTTTCTTACAACTTTGTGCTACAGATAATATGTTTGTTGCAGATGTTACTACACCTGCAAATATGTTCCATTTGTTGAGAAGACAAATGAAAGTGAAATACAGAAAACCGCTAATCGTATTTACGCCAAAGAGTTTGTTAAGACATCCAAAAGTGATCTCTACTAAAGAAGAGTTTGCAACTGGAACTTTCCAAACGGTGATAGATGATGCTTCAGCAAAAGTGGATAAAATAAAAACTTTGGTATTTTGTACTGGTAAATTTTACTACGATCTTTTAGAGCATCAGGAAAAAACAGAGCGAGATGATATCGCCTTGGTGAGAGTAGAACAGTTATTTCCTTTGCCAGAAGATAAGATAAAAGAGATCATGGCGAAATATAAAAATGCCGATGATATTGTCTGGGCTCAAGAAGAACCTAGAAATATGGGGGCATATAGTTATTTATTACTGCATTTTGACGAAGCTAAACACTTTAGAGTTTGTAGTAGAAGATTCTATGGGTCGCCAGCAGCAGGAAGTTCTGTTAGATTTAAAAAACGTCACGAAAAAGTAATAGAAAGTGTATTCGATAAAACAATGGTTTAATCGAATTTTCAAATAATTTAGTAATAAAAAATGCTTTTTAAGAAATTAAAAAGAGTCAATAATAAAAACAAAAGATCATGGCTTTAGAAATGAAAGTTCCTTCTCCCGGAGAATCTATTACAGAGGTTGAAATTGCTCAATGGCTGGTAGAAGATGGAGATTATGTAGAAAAAGATCAGCCAATTGCTGAAGTAGATAGCGATAAGGCAACCTTAGAACTTCCTGCTGAAGCTAGCGGAATAATTACATTAAAAGCAGAAGAAGGCGATGCTGTGGCTGTTGGTGCGGTTGTGTGTTTAATAGACACCGATGCTCCTAGACCAGGCGGAGGCGATAAAAAGGCCGAGGAATCTTCAAAAGATTCATCTTCTGAAACTACCCCGGAAGAAGATCTAAAAGAGAAAAAAGAAGAAACTCCAACAAAAGCAGATAGCGATAAGGCTGAAGCTTTAACGCAAACTCCTTCTAAACCTTCTACACCTTCACAAGTGCAGGATAATAAGAGTTATGCAACTGGATCTCCATCTCCTTCAGCAAGAAAGATCTTGGATGAAAAAGGAATAGATTCTAAATCTGTATCTGGTTCTGGTCGTGATGGAAGAATCACTAAAGATGATGCCGTACAAGCTAAAGCTTCTATGGGAACTGCTGGTCCAGGGAAAAGAGGTGAAGAGCGTAAGAAAATGTCTATGCTTCGCAGAAAAGTAGCAGAGCGTTTGGTAAGTGTTAAGAATGAAACTGCTATGCTTACTACTTTTAATGAAGTAGATATGTCGGCAATTTATTCGTTGCGTAAACAATATAAAGAAGAGTTTAAAGATAAGCACGGAGTAGGATTAGGATTTATGTCTTTCTTCACTCTTGCTGTTGTTAGAGCATTGGAGTTATATCCAGATGTAAACTCTATGATAGACGGTGATTTCCAAATAAAACACGATTACAAAGATATAAGCATTGCGGTTTCTGGTCCAAAAGGATTGATGGTTCCGGTAATGAGAAATGTTGAAAATATGGGCTTTAGAGCTGTAGAGGAAGATGTAAAACGTCTTGCACTTAGAGCTAGAGATGGTAACATTACCGTAGATGAAATGACTGGAGGTACTTTTACGATTACCAATGGTGGAGTTTTTGGATCTATGTTATCTACTCCTATCTTGAATCCACCTCAAAGCGGAATTTTAGGAATGCACAACATTGTAGATAGACCAGTTGCTATAGATGGACACGTAGAAATAAGACCAATTATGTTTGTTGCATTGTCTTATGACCATAGAGTTATTGACGGTAGAGAGTCTGTTGGATTCTTGGTAGCGGTTAAAGAAGCATTAGAAAATCCTGAAGAATTATTGATGGATAACGATGTAAAACGTGCTTTAGAGCTGTAAGTTTACATCTGTTGAAATATTAAAAAAGGTCGCAATTATACATTGCGACCTTTTTTGTTTTGGCTTATTTTTTAACTTACAATAATGAAAAGAAGGAGATAACATTCAGCATTAAAACCGCTGCTATAAATATTGCTAGCAAGATGTATGCTGCGTCTGTAATTCCTTTCTTTTTAACTAGATTATTCATTTCCCCAAGCTTATAAATCAAATTTACTAGGAATTATAAGATATCTAAACGGGGGTTTTTCCCCATTTTTTCAATTATTTCAGATAAAGTGCTTTGAATTTATAATCGATCACCGCTTTTCCTTTCTTCAGGATATCAGCTCCAATTATTCCGTGAACTCTTTCAGCTTTATGATTTACAAGCGCTTCGTTTACATGAGTAAGATCAAAAAGCACGATGTCTAATTTCTTAGATTCCCAACCTTCAATTTGTACCCGGTTTTTAGATGCTATTTGAGTGAGCATATTATTGGCTCCTGCGCCAGCTGCCCGCACCTTGCTATCTTCAGCAAAAAGATTAAAATGTTTCACGGTTTCAAAGCCAACACAGGTGCTAGATGCGCCGGTGTCTAAAATAAAATTCCCTTCAATATTGTTTATTTTGGCAACAAGTTCGAAGTGATTAGTTTCGGTATATTTTAATTTTACCCTATGGTAGCCTTTGCTTTCTAATAATTTTCGGAGAGACGACATTCTTTTTCTTTTGGCAAAGATAGGTCTTCAAAATAAATTATTTTTGCATTTATGATTTTAACAGATACGCATACACACTTATATAGTAAGGAGTTCGATAAGGATAGGGCAGAACGGATTCAGGAAGCAATAGATAAAGGAATTTCCCGATTCTTTATCCCGGCAATAGATTCTGAAACCACCAATGCCATGTACGATCTGGAGAAGGAATTCCCGAAAAATATATTTTTAATGACCGGCCTACATCCAACTTCGGTTAAAGAGAATTACCAAGAAGAACTTAAGCACATCGAGCAACAACTTGAGCAACGAAATTTTTACGCCATTGGAGAAATAGGAATCGATCTATATTGGGATAAATCTTTATTGAAAGAACAACAAATTGCTTTTAGGTATCAGATTAAATTAGCTAAGGCTAATAATTTGCCTATAGTTATTCATTGCAGAGATGCCTTCGATGAGGTATTTGAAGTCTTGGAATCTGAAAAAGGAGAAGATCTTTTTGGAATATTCCATTGTTTCACCGGAAATCTTGAACAAGCCAAACAAGCGATATCTTATAATATGAAGCTTGGAATTGGTGGTGTAGTAACCTTTAAGAATGGAGGTTTGGATACGTTTTTAAGCGAGATACCAATATCGAATATCGTTCTGGAAACAGATTCGCCATATTTGGCCCCAGCTCCTTTTAGAGGGAAAAGAAATGAAAGTGCCCACATTCAATTAATTGCAGAAAAAGTAGCTGCCTTGTACGAGCTAGAACTGGAAGAAGTGGCTGCAATCACCACAAAAAACTCAAACGATATATTTGGCGTGTAATGTGGCGAATTAACATTAAATTTTGTTCATTTGTGAAGCTAAGCAAATAATGTCCGTGACCAACTTTGAAGAAATAAGATTTTACAACGATAATGAAGTGCAAGCTGCTCTTAAGCAGTATGTTAACCATCCGATGGTGAAAGCATTGTTGCAATTTACCTTTCCTGAAAAACCGTATGATGAGATTAAGCAGATTTTAGAGAACTGTCATTCTATCTACGATTTTCAGAGTAAGGTAATTTATCATTCTGTAAAAAAAGTATTAGAAAAGAGTTCTGAAGGATTATCCTATAGCGGTTTTGAGAAACTAAAAAAGGGGGAATCTTACATGTTTATTTCTAATCATAGAGATATCATTTTGGATACAAGTCTAATTAATTGTGCTTTATACGAGCAGGAATTGGTAATGACAGCTTCAGCAATTGGCGATAATTTGGTTCAAAAACCATTTTTGTTGCTTTTATCCAGATTAAACAGAAATTTTCTTGTTCAGCGAGGGCTAACTCCTAGAGAAATGCTTCGCAGCTCCCTAAATCTTTCAAAATATATCAGGCATTTATTGCTAGATGAAAATAGATCTGTTTGGATGGCGCAGCGAGAAGGCCGTACCAAAGATGGGAACGATGTAACCCAACAAGGTGTGTTAAAAATGCTTGCTATGGCTAAAGGCGATATGAGTATTTCAGAATATTTCACCAAGGTAAAAGTGGTTCCTGTTTCTATTTCTTATGAATTTGATCCTACAGATGTTCTTAAGATGCCAGAATTAATGGCTAAAAGAAACGAGGAAGTTTATAAAAAATCTGCACACGAAGATTTTAATTCAATATTAAAAGGGGCTTTAGGAAATAAAGGACGTATCCATATCACAGCAGGAGAAATTCTGGATAAAGATTGGTTTTTAAAATTAGAAGAAACCCAGCATTCTGTAAACGACCAACTACAGGCTATTGCAGGCGCTATAGACGCTAAGATCTATAAGAATTATAAGCTTTGGCCCGCAAATTACATTGCATGCGATCTTTTAAATGGAAATGATGCCCACGCAGATCATTATACAGATAAGGAAAAAAGACAATTCGAACGTCGATTAACTAGAAGAGTAGACATAAAAAATGCTTTAGAAGTAAATAGTTACTTGTTAATGTATGCCAATCCTGTGGTTAATCATGAAAAACTAAATGAAAACAAAATCTAACATTTTACTTATCTATACCGGTGGTACCATTGGAATGATCAAAGATTTTGAAACAGGGGCCTTAAAGGCCTTTAATTTTAGTGAATTACTTCAAAATATCCCAGAACTTAAACTTCTGGAGCATTCCATAGACACGATAAGTTTTAAAGAACCAATAGATTCTTCTAATATGAATCCGGTGAACTGGGTTCAAATTGCAACTATTATAGAAGAGCGTTATGAAGAGTATGATGGATTTGTGGTGTTGCATGGTAGTGATACCATGTCTTACACAGCATCTGCTTTAAGCTTTATGTTCGAGAATCTTACAAAACCTATCATTTTTACCGGTTCTCAACTTCCAATTGGTGATCTTCGGACAGATGCAAAAGAAAATTTGATCACTAGCATACAAATTGCGGGATTACAAAAGCAAGGCAGACCAGTAATATCGGAGGTTGGATTGTATTTTGAATATAAATTTTATAGAGCAAATAGAACAACAAAGATAAATGCCGAACATTTTGAAGCCTTTTCCTCTCCAAATTACCCTCCGTTAGCCGAGTCTGGTGTATATTTGTCTGTAAACCATACCGCTCTTTGGAAAACTAATAGAAGAAAACGCATAAAATTACACACGCAGTTTAATGATGATGTGCTAATTTTAAAAATGTTTCCTGGGATTACTGAAAGCACCTTAGAGCATATTTTAGCAAAGAAAAATTTGAAAGGTGTGATTTTGGAAACTTTTGGAAGTGGAAATGCACCAACAGATGCATGGTTTATAAATTTATTAAAAAAGCATATTTCGAAGGGTTTAGTGGTAGTTAATGTTACTCAATGTACCGCAGGTAGTGTGGCAATGGGCAATTACGAAACTAGTACCCAGTTAAAAAAAATAGGAGTAGTGTCTGGGAAGGACATAACCACAGAAGCAGCAATAGCAAAATTAATGTACCTCTTAGGGAAAGAATTGTCACCTAAAGTGTTCAAAACCATTTATGAGACCTCATTACGAGGGGAAATGTTATAAATATTAACGATTCTTATTTTGATGGTAATTTTTTTTTTTTGTTATTTGGCTCACTAATTAAAATAAGCTAATTAGAGAGGTGGCCGAGTGGTCGAAGGCGCACGCCTGG
>CAZWSP010000010.1:0-37771 GCA_964636585.1 uncultured Antarcticibacterium sp. | reverse complement strand
AGTTGCCCATTGGTGTCGTAAAAAACGCCTTCTAACTTATAATTGTAATAATTGAAACCGTAATCTGAAATTGGCGAAACGATCTCTGCGTTGATGTTTATAGTATTGTTATAAAAAGAAAAATCAGATTCTTCAGCAGAATTTAAACTGAAACCATTATCATTTCCGCTAACTTTTGAAGCTATAATCTTTTCTTTAAAATTCTCTGGCGCTTTGTAGGTGATCTCAGAAATGGTTTCGCTTAAATAGATAATTCCACTTCTGGTAGAATCTAATCCTCCACCTAGATCGCCAAGATCCTGACCTAGTATTTTTTCAGGAGCGTTTTTAATTCGCCATAATCCTCGGGAATAATAATTTGCGGTGTATTGCTCGATCTTCGCCAAGTTCGCTTTTCGGCTATCAATGGCATTTCTAATAATTCTATCTGCCGGGTTTTCTTTGGAGTTTATGGTGACTTCATCTAGATTTGTAGTGGCTGCAACTAATTGCACATCTAACTGAAAAGGAAATTTTTGAATGCTAACTTGTTTCTTCAAAGTTTCATATCCTAAAAACTGAAACACCAAATTGTAGGTTCCTGTTTGGGAAATCTTCAGCTCAAAATTGCCATCTTCATTTGTAGTAGTTCCATTTTTACCATCTTCGGTATAAATATTTACATAAGGCAATGCTTCGTTATTGCTGTCTTGAACTGTGCCAATTACTTGAGCAAGTGAGATTTCAGAAAAAAATAGAAGGAAAAGTGAAATTGTAAAAATGCCTTTCATTGCGTTTGTTTATACCTGCAAAATAGGCAAATTAGTAATTTAGTAGTGCCTTAGTTAAAGTCTTTTTTAATTCGGTCTAATCTGCGTTTGCTTTCTCTATCCTTAATGGTTTCACGTTTGTCATAAAGCTTCTTTCCTTTTGCTAGTGCAATTTTAAGCTTTGCGATTCCGCGATCATTAATAAAAAGATTTAGAGGGATAATGGTTAGCCCGGAGTTCTTAACCTCCTTCTCCAATTTGCGAAGTTCCCGTTTTTGCATGAGTAACTTGCGCTCGCTCTTTGGGTTGTGGTTAAAATGGGTAGCGTGAGAATATTCTTCAACATGCATATTAATCACGAAAAGTTCATTGTTTTGAAATTCACAAAAACTCTCTGTAATAGATGCCTTCCCTAAACGAATCGCTTTGATTTCTGTACCTGCAAGTTTAATCCCTGCAACATGGGTTTCCAGAATTTCATATTCAAATTTCGCCTTTCGGTTCTTAATGTTGATTGTATTCTTCATAGAGGCACAAAAATAGGAAGGTTTCTTTAGAAATTCCTATAATGATTTTGTAAAGTTTAGGGTTTAAGCATTCCTAACTACCCAGATATGATCATTTATGTAAGCTTGAATAGGTTTCTAAGTCTTAACTCGGAATTAGAATTTCTATTATTGTAATTTTTTTATCTTAGCGCATATTTTAAAAAGTTTATGAAACACCTACTATTACTCGTAACTATTTTGCTTTTAGCATCTTGTCAAGAAGAAAAAGAGCAGTTATCTGCAGATGAAATTATAAATAAAACCATAGCACAGGCTGGAGGGGATAAATATAAAAAAGCAACCATAGAGTTTAAGTTTAGAGATAATAAATATAAAAGTGTGCGCAGCGGCGGGGAGTTTCATCTAGAAAGACAAATTCAGGATTCCACACGTAGCTATAGAGAAATCATAAACAATACGGGATACCAGCGTTATTTAAATGATACTTTGGTTAAAGTGCCAGATAGTATGGTTGTAAAATATATAAGCAGCATAAACTCGGTACATTACTTTGCGCATTTGCCATACGGTTTAAATGATAAGGCGGTTAATAAGAAATTGGTAGGAGATGCCGAAATTAATGGAAAATCGTATTACCAATTAAAAGTAACATTTAGCCAGGATGGTGGAGGACAAGATCACCATGACGAATTTTTATACTGGATAAATAAGGAAAACTTCACCATAGACTTTCTAGCATATAAGTTTCATGTAAATGAAGGCGGACTTCGTTTTAGAGAAGCTTATAATCCTAGAGTGATCGAAGGAATTCGCTTTGTAGATTATAACAACTACACTTTGGAAGATTTTAATACAGATCTTTGCGGGTTAGATGAATTGTTTGAAGAGGGAAAATTGGAATTGGTTTCTAAAATTGAAACTGAAGATATACATGTGTCTTTAAATAAGTCTTAACTAAGAGCTTATATAGCCATTTTCATATAGATCTTTCTTGCTGAAGATGTCTTGTTTTATTCCATCTTTTAATAAGAAATTAGCATCGGTTACTTCCAACACATGGGCGTAATAGTGATCTGTAAGCAATATTCCTTTCTGCTCTTTTAGCTTCAGCAATAGTTCTTTTATAAGTTCTATATACAGCGGTTCTAACATTGTAAACGGCTCATCCAACATTAAAAAGGGATGATCTAAAGAGCCAATTAATAAGATCTCTAGATATCGTAATTGTCCTAAAGAAAGTTTCCCAACCTTCACCGAATCGAATTTAGAAACACCGGGCGCATAAAACACCTTGTTTTGTTTCTCCTCTTCGTCACAAAATAGCGGGATCACATTTCTAACCGTCATTCCTTTCGGTAGAAAACTGTCCTGAGGTAAATAACTAATAAGTTGTCTAGGAATTATTTCTGAAACTGGAATTATTTCTGAATCTATTTTTATTTGGATATGATTTGCCGGCAGGGTTCCGAAGATCATTTTTAATAAACTGGATTTTCCGCTTCCATTTCTTCCGAAAACCCCCAAAATCTCGCCAGTTTTTAATTCGAATGAAATATCCTCTAAAAGATTCTTTTTGCCAAAAGATTTATAGACACCCTTTATTTTTAATTGCTTCATAATTTTATACGAGTGAAGCTATTATTAAAAATGGAATGGCGAGGATCAAATTCAGAATGAATACGATCTTAAGAAGTTTTCGTTTTGAAAAGCCGAGATTGAAATACAAATTATATTCGTTCTCTTTAAAATTTTTGAAAGCAAAGGTTCCTACTAGAATACCAAGCGTACAAAACATGAATATTCCCCAATATCTGTTGTCTAGAATGTACATCATAAAGATGGAAAAGCTGAGGTTTACCAAGTTGATGTCGAGAAAATAACTCCAAATGGCTCTGGTATTCATCTTGCTTTTCTGTTGAATTTATCTTAGAAAAGTTAAGATAGCTTTTTTTCTTAAACTAAAATTTATCTGAAACAGTTCGTTATTCCATAATTGTATTGAATTGATCTTTTTTAGGGAGCAATAGTATAAAGTAAAAGGCTACTAAGATGGTTGCCGCTCCTGTAACTAAAAACGAGGTGCTGGAACCAAAATAGAACCAGATCAATCCGGTCCATCCACTTGCTAAAAGCGCACATATACTCTGAAACCCAGAATAGGTTCCAATGGCAGTTGCGGTAGCTGCTGGTTTTACAATATTGCTGATCCATGCTTTTGAGATCCCATCTGTAGCTGCGGCAAATATTCCGTAGATAAAGAACACGATAAAATAGGAGGGAAGATCCAATTCGTAAGACATGGTGAAATATACCGTAGTAAATAATAAGAGACCTATTATGTAAATAATTGGTAAACCAATCTTATCTGCAATTGCGCCTAAAGGAAATGCGAAAATGGCGTAAATAAGATTATAAAATATATAAAACCCAATGATCATAGGATCTTCTATTCCGGCTTCCTTTGCTTTTAGAAGTAGAAAGACATCGGAGCTGTTTACCAATGCAAATACTAATAATCCTAAAACAACTTTCCGATACATTTTAGGGCTTTCCTTCCAGTAATTTAGAAATGAAAAAAAAGAAGCTTTATTCTTTTTGGGGTTTATAACTTCACTTTTATCCTTCAGATAAAAAGTGGCTAAAATTGCAAGTACTCCTGGGATGGCTGCTAGGTAGAAAAGTGTTTTATAATTTTCAGGATAATAATAAAGATAAATCAAGGCTAAACCAGGGCCTAATACCGCTCCTAAAGTGTCCATAGATCTGTGAAAACCAAATACTTTTCCTTTGGTCTCTGGTGTAGCTTCATCAGAAAGAATAGCATCTCTGGCGCCAGTTCTTATTCCTTTTCCTAATCTATCCAAGCTGCGAAGCAGGAAGATCCAGACAGGAAATATAAATACAGCCATTAAAGGTTTAGACAGCGCACTAATGCTATATCCCAACTGCACAAATGGAACTCGTTTGCCTGAGTTATCGGAGAGTTTTCCAAAATAACCTTTGCTAAGTCCAGCCATAGCTTCAGCAAAACCTTCTAAAACACCAATAAGAACAATAGAAAACCCAATACTTTGTAAGTAGATTGGGAGAATAGGATATAGCATTTCACTTGCCATATCTGTAAATAGGCTGACAATGGATAAGATCCAAATGGTCTTGCTAATATATTTCAAGAGAGAGTAAAGCTAATCATAGATGTTCTGTGTTTAATTAGATTATTCCATCGAGTGAATACCAACTCTGTTGCCTTCGGAGTCTTCAATAAAAGCCATAAATCCATTCTCTCCGATATCGGTTTTTGATAATACTATATTCCCACCTGCTTTTTCAACTTTTTCAAGAACAGAATCCATATTTGGATTGGCATTTAAATATACCATTGTTCCTGTTTTTCCTGGTACATGATCCTTACTTTCTGCTAAAGCACCAGTAACTTTCCCAGAATTTGACTCCATAGGAAAAAAGGCCATTTTAGTATTAAACATTTCATGAACAGGCATTTCTATAGAAAAAATACTTTCGTAAAACTTTTTACTTCTTAAAATGTTTTTAGCTGGAATTTCAAACCAGTTAAGCGAGTTTGTAGAGTTATTCATAATTTCAATTTTAAATGAATAGTTGAATTACAAATAGGACAAAAATTGTTCTAAGGATTTATACCATAACCTCCCAAGATCTTGATCTCCCTGCATTTTTCCGGCGCAGCCGAAAATAAAGGCATGGCTTGCGCTATGAGTTCTTTAACGCCTAAAACATTTATAGATGCGTTATGTGCCTCTTTTGAATCCCAGATCTCTGTTATCCAAATGGTTTCGGGTTCGTGGTAATCTGTACTTACAAGATAAAGTTGGCAACCTTCTGCTGAGGAAACCAATTCTGAAGCTTTTAGTAAGATCGATGATAATTTATCTCGATTTCCTTCTGTAGACCTAAATTTTACACTGAGACCGTATTTATACATAATAGCTATTTTTAGTAGGGATTAGTGAAATGTACTAGAGCAAGTTATTATATTAAAACATTTAATCAAAATGCTAATAATGCTTTTAATGTAGTAGGGAATTTCCTTGTTTAGTTTTTATTTGTAATCATAATATTTTTTAAAGTGATTTTTCAATATTTCAGAATTTGATAGTTATAACAATAAAAATCAATTCATTTTAGCAGTTCTAAGGTTAATGCCTGTATATAAATATGCTTTTAAAGAGCAAATAAAATCTGTCCATCCTTGAGTTTGCCCCATAGCCCTTTTAATTCCTTCTTCATTTTCTTCAAAAGAATCTTCGGTAATCTCAATGTTAGTTTTGCCTTTATTTTCTTCTGAAAAATTTATAATCACTTGCGCTTTGTTTCCGCTAGCTTCCCACTCGAACTGTATCTTTTTATTTTCAATAACATCTAATATGTGCACCTCCAGTGTCACATCGTAATCTTTAAACTCCCAGATAATTTTAGCGCCTGTTGCTATTTTATCGCTTGAAGAAGAAACAAAATATTTGGAGATCTCTTGCTGATCAATAATTGTTTCGAACACCTTTTCTAAAGGTTGATTAATATGATCTGAAACTTTAACCTGAATTGCCATTGTTTTAATCTCATAAAATTCAACTATTGATCATCCCTTTCAATTTTTCTTCCTTATTACGAAGATCTAATCCACCTTCATAAACCGATTTTAAATTAACAAGGTAGAAAGACCATCCTGAGTCGCAGCCTAATCGTATGTTTTTTTTAGATTTATCATCTGTCGGGATATTCTTTTGAGTTAAGGTCACTATGGTATAATCAATATTTTCAGAGAGATTTACATCTACTACGCAGTCCCCGGCAAACGAAAACTGAATTTGATCTTTACCATTTATTAGCGTTATTTTTCCCTTTTCAATAGAATTATATCCATACCACGACCAGTTATAGGTGCAGGGAGTAGATATAGGAAGAAGAGGTTTTAATTTTTTGTCGTAATCTGAAAAATACTCGGCATGTTTTAAAAACCATCTTTCAATTTCTGATGGAATTGCCCATGCATTATAAATAGTAGAAATATCTGCCCTCACTGCGATCTTCTTCGTAAATGTCTCCCATTCAAAATTTTTCATAGTAACTGGTTTTAAATCAGTTATTTAAAGAGCGAATTAAACTATGAATTTACAAAAAAAAATATAAAATATAGAGTAGGGAATTTAATGTAATTATGACATATTAATTCTGCAGATATTCATCAAATTTTCATTAGAATAACTTTTAAACTTCAGAAAAAGTAAAAGTTTAGCTTATTTTTTCTGTATAAAAGTAGAAATATATTCGGCATCTTTTTTAACTCCACCTAGCGTTGCAGAGCCTCGAGTATGCAACCACGGTAGCCCAATAAAATAAAGTCCTTTAATAGAACTTATCCCTCTGTTATTTTTTGGATAACCATTTTTATCGAGCTCTAAACCTTCTATCCAATTAAAATTTGGGCGATATCCTGTAGCCCAAACAATATTTTCTATAGAAGTAATTTCATCCTTGTCAAAAGTTATAGAAGTTTCGTCTGCATCTAACGCTCTTCCAACCGGGATCACATTCTTTCTATTCAAAATTTCTTTCACGTCAAGTCCAATAATAGGTTGAGGTCTATTAGCAATGGCTTTGCCTATCCAAGAGTGCTTGCTGTAGCTAAGAAATCCGGTTTTTGTGAACCACCACCAAAGCGTTTTTCCTAAAATTTCTTGTGGTAATGTTTTTACTTCTGAAGGGCCTGCGAAATAGGTTTTCTTACCATGCTTCGAAACCTCGTCTAAAATCTGAAATCCGGAATCGCCACCTCCAACTACAAGCGCATCTCCCTGCTGAAGCTGATCTAAATTTTTATAATAATTGCTGTGAATTTGGGTAACATTCTTATTGATCTTAAAAGAAAATGGGGGCGTATATGGAGTGTGAAATGGTCCGGTGGCTATGATAACATTTTTGGATGTTAGTTCTCCGTTTTCATGCTTCAGCTTAAAAATGCTATTTTCTTTTTTTATAGAAGTTATAAGAGTATTGAACTGAATTGGGATCTCAAATTGTTCTACATAGGCTTCAAAATAAGCAGCTACTTCGTATTTGTTTGGATAATGCCCTTTTGGCGCCGGAAACTCCATGCCTTCCAAATTATTAAATTCAGTAGGGGTGAAAAGAGTTAGAGAATCCCATCTGCTCAACCAAGATTCACCAATTTTAGCTTCTTTATCTATCACGAGAAAAGACTTTCCCATTTGTTTTAAATGGTAAGCCATGCTTAAGCCCGCTTGTGCGCTGCCTACAATAATGAAATCGAACATTTTCTCTGGTTTGCTGCAAAGATAGAAGAGTTAAATTGTCTGCTCTAAATATCTAGAAATTTAAAAAATTAAATTAATGTAAACTTCAGTCATTAAAAAAAGCCATATTCTTGTGTTAGAACATGGCTTTGATTATATATTTTTAAGTTGGATACCTTTAATTAACCGAAAGCAGTTTAATTTCGAAGATCAAAACAGAACCTCCGGGAATACCGTTGTAATTTCTGTTTCCATATCCTAAATGTGCAGGAACTAATAATAATCCAGATCCACCTTCTTTAAAGTACGTGATCCCTTCTGTCCAGCCTTTAATAACCTGATTTAAATTAAAAGTAATTCCACTAGAATTGCTCTCGTCGAATACAGATCCATTTAAAAAGTATCCTTTATAAGCCACCGTTACCTTAGAATTTGAGGAAGGTTGTTCGCCGCTTCCTTCCGCAGTGATCACATAATAAAGTCCGGAATCTGATCTCTGCGCATCTAAGTTATTTGTATTGATATAGGCAGTGATATCTTGTTCATTTTTCAATTTGTAGTCTATAGAATCGTCTGCAGAATCTGAGCTATTGCAGCCTAGGATAAGCATACATATAATTGCAAAAAGGGTATATTTCATTGTAGCGTATTTTTAAGACTGCAAATATATAAATTGTTAGGTCTATTTGGGCTTAGGTGTTTTTTTTTAAATTAAAATTATCGAGCTGTTTGAGTGCAATTTAATTATCTAATAATTCTTGAAAACAGTCTAGGAATTTTGCGACATGAAAACCGTCCATCAAGGCATGATGTACATTAATTGCCACTGGAAGTTTTAATGTAACACCATCTTTATAACTTTTTCCAAAGGTGATCTTTGGAACACTGTCTTTTCGTTTAAGATCTCGAGCATGTGTTAATCCGGTAAGTTTATGCCATGGGAACGAGGAAATGTGAAGCGCATCTATTCTTTTAGCATCTTCATTAAAGCGCAATCCGGTTGAATTTTGAACGCTATCTATTTCAGATTTTAAAGAGTCGTGAAATATGGTAAAATCGGGATTAAATTCAGTAAAAGAAAAGGCGAAGCTGCCGTCTTCACGGGCAATTGTAGCTGCCGCATGAACATCTTCACAAATAAACACTTCCTTATCTATAATTCTGTATTTAAATTCTTCAAAAGAATTGGCTGCTTCCAGTGTTTTATGAAGATAATAGGCAAAAAATGAAATGTTGTTCTTTTTAGCATACTTGTAAGCCTTGGTACAATCTACTTCAGAAACTACTCCAAAAAAAGGTTCGTCGAAAGGAGAGAAAAATTCGAAATGTTCTTTTCTATTCCAATTTACAAGATCCAGTTTTTTCATCATATCAGGCTATTTTTTAATTTGAGATCAAAACTAAATATTTAAAACTCTATAGCAGAAATTACTTCCAGAATTATTGGCTGCCCAACGCGCTCTTCTATCTGTGCCTTGATCTTTCGCATTTCTTCAGCTTCAATAGCTTCTGCGCTCACTAGTTTTAAGGACACCATTATAGGCTTTCCAGTTCTTACTTTGACATCTCTTAAATAGATCTTATCGAATCTTGTTCCTTCCAATTTAGAAGTTATGCTGGCTTCCTGTTTAATTCGGCTAAATGATAAAGAAAGCGGCACCATTACTAGAACAATAATAACTAAAGTGTAGATCAATCCCATTCTTGCGCGTCTAAAAGGAGCGAAGCCTAGTAGTAAAAAGGTGATTCCTGCAAACATGATAATTCCGGCAAGGTTTGTAAGATATAATAAGAATGCCCCGGAAAAAACTTCCCAATCCCACCAACCTATTCCTATTCCTGCTACGGCTAATGGCGGTACCAAAGCAACTGCAATTGCAACACCTGCCAAACTTTTTGCGATACCTTCTTTTGCATGTGCATAGGCTGCGGCAATCCCCGAAGCTACCGCAATTCCCATATCTAATAGGTTGGGAGTAAGACGGGCATTTATTTCGTTGGTGAGTACCTTTAATGGAATTATCATACTTACTCCAGCTGCAAAGATCAGGGCAACCAAGGTTCCAATTAGAATGGTGACTATACCTGTTTTAAGCATATTTGGATCATACCTAACCATTCCCATAGAAAAAGAAACTATAGGAGCAATAATTGGAGCAAGGATCATCGCGCCAATAATTACGGGGGAAGAGTCGCCAAATAATCCAAAAGTGGCAATTAAGGTGGCTAGGATCATCATTACCAAAAATGACGAACTTAATTTGGCGTTTCCTTTTAGAACTTTAAACAGTTCTTCAAACTCTTGGGTGGTTGCTCTTGGTAAGAAAGGCATTTTTCGCTGCGTTAATTCCTCCCTTTTTTCGCCAGTTGGTAATTTATCTATTTTAAGATTCTTCTTTTCGTCTACACCTTCGCTTTTTGATGCATAATCACTTTTTTGCTGAAGTTTTATTTCTCTACAATGAACCTCGAGCGCTATTTTTTCTGCGTTCAATTTTTCACCGTCTATAGAAAAATCTAAAGCTTCATCATTTTCGATAACCAGATTTGTGGTTTTTATATGCCCAATAAATGAAGGTAATTGTGCTTTGGTAGTTGGGTTTGGTAACAAACTTTTGAAAAGGAAAGTTAAAAGCTGAAAAATGCTTTGAGGTGCCAAAATAAGCACCTGAAATTTCCCATCGTTCACCACACGATTATCGATTAATCTATTGGTAATAACCGAAGCTGAAGGATGCTCTACCGCAATAATTCCTAAAGCCGAAGTGTGCACAATTTGTTCCTCATCTGCACTTATCATAAAGGATTTATGAGATAAGCCTGGCAATCTTCGTATGTTCTTTAAGAATTGAAAAACTTCAGAAATAAAACCTGGAGTTCCTTTTTGTTCGGAAAAAACTAGAATGTCTCCAACATTGACTGATTGCAACACCGGGATCTCATTGCAATAAAGTAGATCCAATTCGTGAACTTCTTTATGGACTAGGATGTCCTTAGCTTGCTCTTCCAATTTTCCGGAAACGCCAAGAAATTTCACTGCTTTTTGTCCATCTGGATGAGGTAGTATGGCGATGTTCCATTGGTTAGATACCGCCTTCAGTAGAAAATCTTTAAAATCTGGATCTGAAAGATATGCTACCAGCACCGATTCCTCTTCTGGAATAAATTGATCTGATATTGGAAGGGTGAGTAAAGTGAAATTAGATTCTTCGAAAAATGGGATTACAGTATCTGTAATTTTCTCAAAATCATCTGAATGATGCACTAAATAATACATGGTTGGATAGCTGCGATTACACTGCAAGATATCAATTCTGCGAAATTTCAATTTACATTTAACCTTATGTTGGGGAAATTCCTAGAAGCATAATATCTAATAAATGATAATCCATAAAATTTTAGAACTAAATAAATTTTTAGAATTCTATTTCTACCTGATTTCGAGTTAGATCTTCAAAAGTTTCTCTTTCTCTAATTAAATGCGCTTCTCCATTATACCATAAAACTTCAGCAGGGCGATATCTAGAATTGTAATTACTAGCCATTGTGAAACAATAAGCTCCCGCATTACTGAAACTTAGCATGTCACCTTCTTTAATTTCAGAAATTCTTCTATTGGTAGCAAAAGTATCTGTCTCGCAGATATATCCAACAACCGAGTAAAATCTTTCCTTTCCCTCTGGATGTGAAATATTATGAATCTCATGCTGCGAGCCATAAAGCATTGGTCTAATTAAATGATTGAAACCAGAATCTATTCCAGCAAACACGGTAGAAGTAGTTTGTTTTATCACGTTTACTTTTGCAATGAATTTTCCCGCTGCGCTAACCAAAAATTTTCCTGGCTCGAAGGCAAGAGTCAGATCTCGACCATATTCTTTGCAAAATTCAGTAAAACGTTCACTTAATTTTTCGCCTAATTCTTCAATGTTGGTTTCAATATCTCCTGTTTTGTACGGAACTTTGAAGCCGCTTCCAAAGTCTATGAAATCTAGGTTAGGAAAATGTTTAGCGGTTTCAAATAAGATCTCAGATGCGTATAAGAATACTTCAATATCTAAAATATCACTTCCAGTATGCATGTGGATACCATTAATATTCATTCCAGTGTTTTCTACAATTCGCAATAAATGTGGAATCTGATGTATAGAAATGCCAAACTTAGAATCTATATGTCCTACAGAAATATTGCTATTTCCTCCAGCCATTACGTGTGGATTGATTCTTATGCAAACAGGAACCTTGGGATGTTTAGTTCCAAATTGTTCTAAAATTGATAGATTATCTATGTTTATTTGAACCCCAAGCGTGGTTACTTCTTCAATTTCTTCCAAAGAAACCCCGTTAGGCGTATAGATAATTCGCTCTGGTTCAAAACCAGCTTTCAAACCAAGTTTTACTTCTTGAATAGAAACAGTATCCAATCCAGCGTCTAATTTTTTAAATAATTTAAGCACCGAGATGTTAGAAAGCGCCTTTACTGCGTAGTTTATTCTTAAATTCTCTACTGCTTTAAAGGCATTGGTTAGTCTGTTGTATTGAGCTTCGATCTTATCTGCATCATATACATATACCGGGCTGCCAAATTCTTTAGCTATATTTAAAAGGTCTTGATTGTTCATTAACTCGTGTTTTACGCTGCAAAAATAACCGACATTTTTAATAAGAGATAACGAATATCAAAATAATACACATTCCTAATATCTGTTATATTTTATAATAGCAGAGTTTTAATAATAATAGATTTCTTAAGCTTGAGCCAGAGTAGTCGGTGCTTCCCTCTTTTTTCTTATTATTATAACTCCAATGGCAATTATAACTCCAGTTCCAGCCATAGCAGCACCTACTAATGTTGCTGATGTGAATCCAAAACCCATTGCAATTGGTAAGCCTGCTAAATAAGCTCCTGAAGCATTTCCCATATTAAATGCACTTTGATTGAGAGAAGAACCCAACATTTCAGATCCTTTGGAAGATTTGATCACTGCCATTTGAAGAGGAGTAGAGATGCAAAAAGCTACCAACCCAATAAGAAAGGTCATTATTAATATATAAACTGGATCGTGAGCTAAGTAAGTGTTGGCTATTAAAAGAACTACCATGGTGATAAGCGTAATTATTACTGCATAGATCGGGCTGAATTTCTCTGCCAGTTTCGCACCAATAATATTCCCAATTACCATTCCCACACCAGCCAGAATCATGGCATAGCTTACCACGCTTTCGTCATGACCTGCAACATCTGTAATGAGCGGTGCTATATAACTATACCAAGCAAAAAAGCCTCCGGTTCCAACAGTGGTAAGTAGAATCACCATCCAAAGCTCCAGTTTTTTAAGCACTTTTAGATCTTTTTTGAATCCATCTGGAGAAGATTTATCTAACTCCGGCATCCATAGTTTTATACTCAGCATCGCAAGAACTCCAATAACTCCAACCAGCAAAAAAGAAATACTCCAACTATAGTGATGACCTAAATATGTACCTAGCGGAACACCAAGTACATTTGCCAAGGTTAATCCCGTGAACATGGTGGCAATAGCTTTTGCAGATTTTCCAGGTTTTGCCAGTTTTCCGGCAACAACAGCTCCAATTCCAAAGAAAGCACCATGAGGTAAACCAGAAAGAAATCTTACTGCAAGCAACATTTCATAGCTAGTGGCAAATGCCGAAAGCGTATTAAAAATAGTAAACCAAAGCATTAATAAAAGCAAGATCTTATGGGCAGGCCATTTCCCGCCAATAGCTGTTAGCAATGGCGCACCAACCACAACGCCTAAAGCATAAGCAGCAATAAAATGACCAGCTTCCGGGATGCTTATGTTTAAGGCTAACGCAACATCTGGGAGAATACCCATGATCACAAACTCTGTCATTCCAATTCCAAATCCTCCTATTGCCAGTGCAATTAATGCCTTATTCATCTCGAAAAAATTAAAGCGCAAAATTAAGTGAGAATTCCCATTAAGCATTGATTTTTCTAATGAAACCACGATAACGTTTTAGTGCATTTACGAATAAAAGAGGCTTAAATGGGCAGACTTAGGCAAGCTTTTAGGTTAAAGCCACTTATAACCCAAAAAAGATTGGTACAATACTTTTACATTTGTTACTTTTGCGTTCCGTAATTAATACTGAAGAAAAGCAGATTATGAACATACACGAATATCAAGGAAAAGAAATTTTGAACAGCTTTGGCGTACGCATCCAGCGTGGTATTGTTGCTCATAATGCAAAAGAAGCAGTAGATGCTGCCAAAAAACTTACAGAAGAAACCGGTACAGGTTGGCACGTAATTAAAGCTCAGGTTCATGCCGGAGGACGTGGTAAAGGTGGTGGAGTAAAACTTGCTAAGAACCTGAAGGAAGTTGAAGAGATTGCAGGACAAATAATCGGGATGGATCTGGTTACACCGCAAACTTCTGCTGAAGGGAAAAGAGTTCACCAAGTTTTGGTTGCAGAAGATGTTTATTATCCTGGAGATAGTGAGCCGGAAGAGTATTATATGTCTGTTCTTTTAAATAGAAATACAGGTAGAAATATGATAATGTATTCTACGGAAGGCGGAATGGATATCGAGACTGTTGCAGAAAATACTCCAGAATTGATTTTTACTGAAGAAGTAGATCCGTCAGTTGGATTACAAGGTTTTCAAGCTAGAAGAATTGCTTTCAATTTAGGTCTTAGCGGAAATGCATTTAAAGAAATGACAAAATTCGTTGCAGCATTATATACTGCTTACGTAAAGTCAGATTCAGCATTATTTGAGATCAATCCTGTTCTTAAAACAAGTGACGATAAAATAATGGCGGTAGATGCTAAAGTAACTTTAGACGATAACGCATTATACAGACATAAAGATTACGCAGATATGCGTGATATCCGTGAGGAAAATCCAGTAGAAGTTGAAGCTAAAAAAGTTGGTTTAAACTATGTAGATCTAGACGGGAACGTAGGATGTATGGTAAATGGTGCTGGACTTGCAATGGCAACAATGGATCTTATTAAGCAAGCAGGTGGTGAGCCGGCTAACTTCTTAGATGTTGGAGGAACTGCAGATGCTAAAAGAGTAGAAGAAGCATTCAGACTTATTTTAAAGGATGAAAATGTGAAAGCTATCCTTATCAATATCTTTGGAGGTATTGTAAGATGTGATCGTGTTGCACAAGGAATTGTAGATGCATATAAGAACATGGGGAACATCACTGTGCCTATTATTGTTCGTCTTCAAGGAACCAATGCAGATATTGCAAAAGAAATTATAGACAATAGCGGATTGGATGTACAAAGTGCAATAGAATTCCAAGAAGCTGCAGATAAAGTACAAGCAGTTTTAGCTTAAACTTTATAATATTTTATAAAAAAAGGTCTCAAGAAATTTCTTGAGACCTTTTTTTATGTTCTATGATTGATTATTAATTATCGCTCTTTGGCTCTGGCTTACTTTTTTTCGGCATAGGGCCTCTCATATGAATAACCAATCCATTTAGGAAATTTCTTAAAAATTGATCCCCACATTCTACATATTTTGGATGATCTTCATTTCTAAAGATTGCACCAAGTTCACTTTTGGTAACTTTAAAATCTACAAGTGCACAAATTTGTACGATATCATCATCACGTAATTTTAGCGCAACTCTAAGCTTTTTAAATGTGTCGTTATTTGTTAATCCCATACGGCAAAAATAGTGATTAATTGGTAAGAGCTATAGGATTAGCAGTAAAAAGTGAATTTTGAATCTAGTGTCATAGATCTTCAATTAATGTTCATTAGATCTAAAATCTGGATAGGCATCCATTCTATGCTCATGCCTATCTAATCCTTCTAGTTCTTCAATTTCAGAAACTCTAATTCCAGAGATCGCTTTTATAGTGTAAATTATAATAAAGGAAGTGGTTACACAAAAAGCACCTACAATAGCCACACCTGTTAGTTGTGTGAAAAATTGATCGATCCCTGCCATAGAGCCAAAAATACCCACAGCCAAGGTTCCCCAAATTCCGCAGATTAGATGTACTGCAACGGCTCCAACCGGATCATCTAGTTTCAATTTATCTATTAATGCAACTCCAAATACTATAACTATCCCGGCAATAGCGCCAATTGCAACAGCTTCATTTGGGGACATAATATCTGCCCCGGCAGTAATTCCCACTAAACCACCTAAGATCCCATTCAGAAACATAGTTATATCGTAATTTTTATAGAGAAGGGTTGAGGTGAAAAATGCGAACATTCCTCCCGCTGCTGCTGCCAATGAAGTATTAACTATTACTAGTGAGGTTAATTCTGGATTTGCAGAAAGTACAGATCCACCATTAAATCCAAACCAACCCAGCCAAAGGATTAAAACTCCTGCAGCTGCAAATGGGATGTTATGCCCTGGGATTGGTTGAGGTTGATTAAATTCATTGAATTTACCGATTCGAGGTCCCAATAAATAAACAGCAACTAAAGCTGCCCATCCTCCAACCGAATGCACTAAAGTAGAACCTGCGAAATCGTAGAAGTTCATTCCGTCTAAGAAGCCGCCTCCCCATTTCCAGGAACCAACAATAGGATAGATAAGGCCTACATAAATAACTACAAAGATCATGAATCCGCCAAGTTTTATACGCTCTGCTACTGCGCCGGAAACTATAGTTGCGGCTGTTGCAGCAAACATTCCTTGGAAAAGAAAATCTGTCCACCAAGTGTAGCCTCCGTTTGCATATTCTGCTAACATTCCATTTTCTGGAGGGGAAATTCCGAAGCCGTTAAATTTTAAAATTCCGAGAGAGCCTTCTTCAAAACCTGGATACATCAAATTAAAACCTCCGATATAATACATGAGCAATCCAGCGCAAACTATGAAGAGGTTTTTAAATAGGATATTGATGGTGTTCTTTTTTCTAGTAAGTCCAATTTCTAGCAGAGAGAAACCAAGATGCATAAAGAAGACCAATCCTGTACAGATCATCATCCATACATTGTTTACAGTAAATAAAGCGGTATCCATAATTTGTAATTAAGTAGAGAGTAGATTAATTAAGAGTTTCGCTGCCTTTATCACCGGTTCTAATGCGATAAGCTTCTTTAATGTCTGAGACAAAGATCTTTCCGTCACCAACTTCACCGGTCTGTCCCGCACTAAGAATGGCATCTATAGTAGCTTGTTCGAAAGAATCGTTCACTACTATAGATAGATACCTGCGTTGTATATCACTTGTGCTGTAAGAAACACCTCTATAAACACTTCCTTCTTTCTCATTTCCTAATCCTGTAACATCCCAATAAGAGAAGAAGTTAATTCCTTGTTCATGTAAAGCCTTTTTTACAGCAGAGAATCTGGATTTTCTAATGATCGCTTCAATTTTTTTCATTGAAAATATTATTTATGATTTATTAGGTTCTTTATAATTTTGATTTTCACCTTGACAAAAGTATAAAATATAATACACCCCCTATTATTTAAGGGGTTATAATATTTAAATTGAATATTTATTAGTAACACCCCTATAATTTTATGGGTAATAGATTAAATAGTTCATAATAAGTATTTGATTATCGATTTAACAATGAAATGATTTCTTTTTTCGAAGGAGGATCAAAAATGAGAGATGAAAAACACTTTAAATAATGCTTAAAACGTCAGTTTAGATCTGACTTTCAATTAAAAAATGAGCTAAATCCAAAAATGAACAAAAAATAAATTATTGATGCTTCATTTAAACCCGCTTTAATTTCGAATAAAATAATAAAACGCTCTTTTTTTGAGAAATTATTAAATTTTAAAATGAGTTTATTGAATATTATTCATTTTATAACTTAATCCCTTAGCTTTAAGGAAAAATCAGGTTAAAAATTGAAGGAAAATATGAAAGAGAAACAAGGATTATATTCACCCGAATTTGAACATGAAAATTGCGGTGCGGGGTTTATATGCAATCTGAAGGGAAAGAAATCGAATGATATTATTCATAAGGCATTAGAAATTCTAGAAAAATTAGAACATCGAGGTGCGGTAAGTAGCGATGGGAAAACTGGTGATGGCGCAGGAATTCTAATAGATATTCCCCATGATTTTTTTGTGGAGAACTGCGATTTTGAAATTCCGGAAGCGAGGGAGTACGCCATGGGAAATGTGTTCTTACCCCGAAAAGCGAATCAGCGAGATTATTGTAAAAAGGTATTTGAAGGACAATTGAAACTAAAAGGTTTAGTGTTGCTTGGTTGGAGAAAGGTTCCTGTAGATAATGAGCATCTTGGAGCTATCGCTGCTGAAGTTGAACCTTATATTGAGCAGATATTTATTGGAAAACCGGATAAAGGATTAGATGATCAAAAGTTTCAGATCCAACTTTTCGCCGCTAGAAAGGTGACCGAACACACTATATTAGGTTCAAAACTATCTGAACGCACCTATTTTTATCTTCCCAGTCTTTCTACTAAAACCTTGATATTTAAAGGACTTTTAATGCCGGAAGATATTAAGTTCTATTATAAAGATCTTTTAGATCCAAAGGTGGTTACGAGATTAGCTTTAGTTCATCAGCGCTTTTCTACCAATACGTTCCCAACCTGGGATCTCGCACAACCTTTTAGATATATGTGTCATAATGGGGAGATCAATACGCTTCGAGGGAATATTGCAAGAATGCGAAGCAGAGAGGAACTTTTAAAAAGTGATCTTTTTGATGATGATATGAAAGAGTTGTTTCCTATAATATTAAAAGGAAAATCAGATTCTGCTTCTATGGATATGGTGGTAGAATTACTGCTGATGTCTGGCAGATCGCTCCCCGAAATTATGATGATGCTAATTCCTGAAGCTTGGGAAAAGCACAAGGAAATGAGCGAAACTAAAAAATCATTCTACGAATTTAATAGCTGCGTGATGGAGCCTTGGGATGGTCCGGCATCGGTACCGTTTACAGATGGAGATTATATTGGCGCAGTGCTAGATAGAAATGGTTTAAGGCCATCTCGTTATTCTGTTACAAAAGATGATTATGTGATCATGTCTTCAGAAACAGGGGTTTTAGATATTAAGCCAGATAATATTGCGTATCACGGAAGATTACAACCAGGACGTATGTTCTTGGTAGATATGAAAGAAGGACGAATTGTAAATGATGAAGAGATAAAAGAGAGAATTGCTGGGAACCATACTTATAAAGAGTGGCTTTCAGAAAATAGAATTCACCTTAGAAATATCCCTTACAGAGATAAACCTCTGGAAATTGAAAAAACAGATATAGACCTGCGGAAGAATATCTTCGGTTATACGAAGGAAGATATAGAAACTATCATACTTCCAATGGCTGGGCAAGGAAAAGAGCCAATTGGATCTATGGGAACAGATACTCCGTTGGCGGTTTTATCGAAAAGGCCACAATTAATGTACAATTACTTTAAGCAATTGTTTGCACAAGTGACGAATCCTCCGTTAGATGGAATTCGGGAAGAATTGATAACCGATCTGAGTTTAACGCTAGGAACCGATTCTAATTTAATGGAGATCTCTCCAGATTATTGCAAAAAGATAATGATTCAGAATCCGGTGATCTCTAAAGAAGATCTGGATAAGATCAAATATTTTGAGCATCCAGATTTTAAAACAGTGAGCATTCCCATTCTTTATAAAGCTGAAAAAGGTCTCAACGGAATTGAAGAAGCGCTAGAAGTAATGCTGAAAACTGCTTCAGATAAAATAGATGACGGTTATTCAATTTTAATACTTTCAGATAGAGGTGTAAACAAGAAAATGGCGCCAATTCCGGCGTTACTTGCTTGTTCCTATCTTAATAACGGACTTTTCAAATTGGGTAAAAGAGCCAAAATGAGTTTTATTATTGAGTCTGCGGAACCTAGAGAAGTACATCATTTTGCCTTGTTGTTCGGATATGGCGCAAGTGCTATTAATCCCTATTTGGTAAATGAGATCATTAAAGAACAAATTGAAGAAAAGAATCTAAATAATATCAGTTTTACTGAAGCTGTAGAAAATTATAACAAAGCGGTTGGGAAAGGCGTGGTGAAGATCATGAATAAGATAGGGATCTCCACATTGAATTCTTATAGAGGTTCGCAGTTATTTGAAGCCTTAGGACTTAACTCTTCTCTTATTAATAAATACTTTCCAAATACACCAAGTAGAATAGAAGGGATTGGATTATATGAAGTAGAGAAAGAAGTTGCAAAAAGACATTTACGAACCTTTAAAGTTCGAAATATTCCGGGTTCTATTGGAATGGAGATAGGTGGGGATTATCGATGGAGAAGAAATGGCGAAAAACATATGTTTAACCCGCTTACTATTGCAAAACTGCAGGAATCGGTAAGAACAAATAATCCCGCTACCTACAAAGAATATGCAGCCTTGGTGAATGAGCAATCTAAACAACTCATGACCATTAGAGGAATGTTTGAATTTTCTAATTACGATCCTATCCCAATAGATGAAGTAGAGCCATGGACAGAGATTGTAAAGCGTTTTAAAACCGGAGCCATGTCTTACGGTTCTATTAGTAAAGAAGCGCATGAAAACCTTGCTATCGCTATGAATAGGATAGGAGGAAAGAGCAATAGTGGGGAAGGAGGAGAAGATTCAGAAAGATTTTATAAAAATGCCACCGGAGATTGGGCGAATAGTGCTATAAAACAAGTGGCTTCAGGAAGGTTTGGAGTTTCCAGTAATTATCTTACAAATGCTTCCGAAATTCAGATAAAGATGGCTCAAGGCGCAAAACCTGGGGAAGGAGGACATTTACCGGGATCTAAAGTGAATAAATTCATTGCGAAAACTAGAAATAGTACACCTTACGTGGGTTTAATTTCGCCACCACCACATCACGATATTTACTCGATTGAAGATCTGGCACAGCTCATATATGATCTGAAATCGGCGAACCGGGAAGCTAGAATTAATGTGAAATTGGTTTCTGAAGTTGGAGTGGGAACCGTGGCTGCCGGAGTGGCAAAAGCTAAAGCAGATGTTATTCTAATTTCAGGATATGACGGTGGTACGGGAGCTTCGCCATTAACATCGCTTAGACATGCCGGTTTACCGTGGGAACTTGGAATAGCTGAAGCTCAGCAAACCTTGGTTTTGAACGATCTGAGAAGCAGAATTAGATTAGAATGCGACGGACAATTAAAAACCGGAAGAGATGTCGCAGTTGCCTGTTTATTAGGCGCCGAAGAATTTGGTTTTGCTACAGCACCTTTGGTGGCTTCAGGATGTATCATGATGCGAGTATGTCATTTAAACACCTGTCCGGTTGGAATTGCTACTCAGAATCCGGATCTAAGAAAGAAATTTAAAGGGAAACCGGAGCACGTAGTAAACTACATGTATTTTATTGCTGAAGAGTTAAGAGAGATCATGGCTCAGTTAGGATTTAGAACGGTAGACGAAATGGTTGGTCAGGTACATAAATTAAACAGAAATAAAGCAATAGATCACTTCAAAGCAGCAGGAATAGACCTTTCACCAATTCTTCATAAAATAGAAACTCCAAAAGGAGTTGATATTTATAATACCGAGAAACAAGATCATCATCTGGAAAGATCAATAGATTTTGAAATAATTGAGTTGGCACATACAGCGCTTTTCAGAAAAGAAAAAACAGTTTTAGATCTAGAAATTCATAATACAGATAGAGCTGTTGGTGCAATTCTAAGCAATGAGATCTCCAAGATCTATGGCGAACAAGGATTGCCAGATAATACATTGAAGATCAATTTTAAAGGTTCTGCAGGACAGAGTTTTGGAGCTTTTGCAACCAAAGGATTAACCTTAAAAATAGATGGAAATGCTAATGATTATGTAGGGAAAGGACTTTCTGGTGGTAGGATAATCGTAAAGATCCCGGAAGAATCTACGCTACAAGCTGAAAAAAATATCATTATAGGAAATGTAGCTTTATATGGGGCAATTGTAGGCGAAGCTTATTTTAATGGAATGGCAGGGGAGCGCTTTTGTGTTAGAAATTCTGGTGCTCATGCCGTAGTTGAAGGAATTGGAGATCATGGTTGTGAATATATGACCGGTGGAGTAGCCGTTATTCTTGGAGAAACCGGAAGAAATTTTGGCGCAGGAATGAGTGGAGGAATCGCTTATGTTTTTGATGAATCAGATTCTTTTAAAAAGAACTGTAATACTTCAGATCTGAATTTAGATCCAGTTTCAGAAAAAGAAGATCAGCAACAATTACATGAACTTATTACAAATCATTACAATTATACTTTAAGTACACTCGCACAAAGGATCTTAGAGAATTGGGAAGCAAGTTTAGCAAAGTTTGTAAAAGTGTTACCGGAAGAATACAGACTGGCATTGATCAGATTAGAAGAAGAAAAATTAACAGATATATCTGAGTAAGAACATGGGAAAGATAACAGGATTCTTAGAATTCAAAAGAAAAACAGAAGCGTATAAACCGGTAGATCATAGGTTAGAAAATTATAATGAATTCACCGAAAAGCTTGATGAAGCTGAAATTAAAGATCAGGGTGCAAGATGTATGGATTGCGGAATTCCGTTTTGCCATAGCGGTTGCCCATTAGGTAATTTAATCCCAGATTTTAATGATGCAGTTTATCAAGGGAAATGGCAAAAAGCGGCAGAAATTTTACATGGCACTAATAATTTTCCGGAATTTACCGGAAGGTTATGTCCGGCACCATGCGAAGAAGCTTGTGTGCTCAACATTAATGAAGATCCCGTAACTATAGAGAACATTGAAAAGAATATTGCTGAAGAAGCTTTTAAGAATGGATGGATAACCGCAAAATTGCCGGAACATAGAACCGGGAAAAAAGTAGCTATAATTGGCTCCGGTCCTGCAGGTTTGGCGGCTGCTCAGCAGTTGAACAGAGCCGGGCATACAGTAACAGTGTTCGAAAGAGATGAAAAAGTTGGTGGCTTGCTTCGTTATGGAATTCCAGATTTTAAGATGGAAAAGAAAGTGATAGACCGTCGATTAGAGGTGCTGGAAGAAGAAGGAATCACCTTTATAACCAATGCTCATGTCGGGAAAAACATCCCGATAAAAGAAGTAAAATTGAATCATGATGCTATTGTTCTGTGTGTTGGAGCTACTGTAAATAGACAATTACCCATTAAAGGTGCCCATTTAAAAGGCGTGCATCAGGCCATGGATTTTTTACCTCAGAATAACAGGAGGGTAGATGGTCTTGATTATTCCGGAAATGAGATCTCAGCAGAAGGAAAAAATGTAGTGGTTATAGGTGGTGGAGACACCGGCAGCGATTGTATTGGAACTTCGTTTAGACAAGGCGCAGAAAGTGTGCTGAATTTTGAGATCATGAAAAAAGCATCTACAGAACGAACTGAAGATCAGCCTTGGCCTTATTGGCCAATGAAATTGAAAACAACTTCTTCTCATGCGGAAGGAGCCGATAGAGAATGGAGTATCTCTACAAAGGAATTTTTAGGTGATGCCCAAGGAAATCTTGTTGGGCTTATCACTGCAGAAGTCGAGTGGACGCATAAACCCGGAGAAAGACCGCAATTGTCTGAAATTCCGAATACCGAAAAGAAATGGGAATGTGATCTTGCCTTGCTTGCCTTAGGTTTTACAGGAAGTGAGACTACTTTGGCGGAACAACTCGGTTTGAAAATGGATACTAGAACCAATATTCAAGCTTCAATAAATGATTATAAAAGCAATATTCCCGGAATTTTTGTTGCGGGTGATATGAGACGCGGACAATCCTTAATTGTTTGGGCAATTTCGGAAGGACGACAAGCAGCCTATCATGTAGATACTTATTTAATGGGAAGCTCAGATCTGCCTTTAAAAGGAGATGGAGATCTGCCTAGAATTTAGTAGAAATCAGAATTATAATTAGGCCCTGAATATTAATTTATTCAGGGTTTTTTTATTGAACATTTTTCAGAAGAAATAAAAAATATGCACAATTGAATTTTCTTCAATTGATAAATAAACGTTCTTTGAGGCTGTTTATCATTAGCATCAAACGTAAAAATTTCAATTTATGAATACTGAAGATCTTCAATTATATAAATTAACAAATGCGAGTGGAACAGAATTGGAAATTCTCAATTTAGGCGCTACTGTCTTCAGCTTAAAATTGAAAGATGGAAATGGGAAGTTTATAAATGTTGTTGTGGGCCCAAAGCATAAAGAAGATTATTTAACTGACGCCTATCTGAAAGAAAACATGTGTTTTGGAGCTTCTATTGGTAGATATGCAGGTAGAATTTCTGAAGGGAAATTTGAATTGGAAGGTGAAGAATTTCAGATGTATCAAAAAGATGGAGTGCACTTGCATGGTGGTAAAAGCGGACTTCAGCATAAGTTCTGGGAAGTAAAGTCTCAAACCACTTGTGAAAATCCAACTATTACTTTGAATTGTTTTTCGATAGATGGGGAAGAGGGATATCCGGGAAATTTACAGGTTGAGGTTTGCTATACACTTACCGAAGAGAACGAACTTCAAATTGAATATTCTGCAGAAAGCGATAAAACCACGATACTGAATTTAACCAATCACACTTACATCAATTTAAATGGAAAAGGAAGTGTGGAAGATCATGAGTTGCAAATTAATGCTTCAGAAATTTTGGATGTAGATGCTAAGCTTAGACCAATCGGAAAGCTGAATAAATTGACTTCAGATCTAAAGAATTTTTCAACTTCAAAAAAGATTGAGAATATTCAGGTCGACGATACTTTTGTTCTGAATAAAAAGAAAAATGTAGCAGCAAGCGTATATTCTGAAAGATCTAAACTGGAGATGACCCTAACTACAGATCAACCTGCGGTAGTAACATTTATTCCGAAGCGCTTACCAAGTTATTGGGAATATAGCACTAAAATAAGTGAGCAATTTCCTTCGATCTGCTTAGAAGCTCAAAATTTTCCCGATGCTCCAAATCATGATAATTTCCCCTCTTCGGTTTTAAAACCGGGAGAAAAGTATTTAAATAAAAGCTCTTTTCAATTTAAAGTTCGAGAGAAATAATTATAAATGTAATATCTACGCTTATATCAGATAAAATTTTATATTTATCAAAAATAAATCAGCCTAATGATTGGAATTTTATCTTTTGTCGGTTTTACAGCTTTAGTGGCTATTATATCTTACTTAGCCACCCGTAAAACAGATGAAAATACTAGTGATGGCTATTTTTTAGGCGGAAGAAGTCTTACCGCAGGAGTGATCGCAGGGTCAATCCTCCTTACAAATCTTTCTACAGAACAAATTGTTGGATTAAATGGCCAAGCCTTTAGTGAGGGGATTTTAGTGATGGCTTGGGAAACTTTGGCCGCAATTGCTATTGTGATAACGGCGCTATTTTTATTACCGAGATATTTAAAAGGAGGTTTAACCACAGTTCCGCAATTCCTAGAGAGAAGATTCGATAAAACCACAAAAACAATTGTATCTGTGTTATTCCTAACAGGATACATGATCATACTTTTGCCTATCGTTTTATATTCTGGAGGGCTTGCTTTAAGTACGATGTTCGATATCCCAGCGATGATGGGTATCAGTGAATCTGCTTCTTTATGGCTTTGTGTATGGTCAATTGGAATTATTGGCTCTGTATATGCCATTTTTGGAGGACTTAAAGCGGTTGCAGTTTCAGACACCATTAATGCAATAGGCTTATTGATAGGTGGGCTTTTTATTCCAGTTTTTGGATTGATGGCTATTGGGGATGGAGGTATTTTAAATGGTCTAGAAACCTTGGTAAATTCTCATCCAGAGAAATTCAATTCTTTGGGAGGACCTTCTTCATCTGTTCCATTTGCCACAATTTTCACAGGGATGATGTTGGTTAATTTATTCTATTGGGGAACAAATCAGGCAATTATTCAAAGAGCTTTAGGAGCTAAAAATTTAAAAGAAGGCCAGAAAGGCTTAATGTTGGCGGCATTTATTAAAATACTAGGTCCAATTATCGTGGTTCTTCCGGGAATCATTGCTTTTCATATGTTTCAAGGGCAATTATCTAATCCAGATCAGGCGTATCCAACATTGGTAAATGCGGTTCTTCCAAAACCATTGGTAGGCTTTTTTGCGGCGGTTTTATTCGGGGCTATTCTGAGTTCTTTTAATAGCGCATTAAATAGCTCTGTCACCCTTTTCGGGGTAGATATCTATAAACAGTATTTTAATAGCGATGCTTCTGAAGCAACCGTTGTTAAGAATGGAAAGCGCTTCGGAATTTTATTAGCAGTATTTTCTATGTTTATTGCTCCTTTTATTGCCAATGCGCCAAACGGGCTTTTTGGATATTTACAAGAAGTGAATGGTTGCTATAGTATTCCAATTCTTACTATTGTTGTAATGGGTTATTTGAATAAGAGAATTCCAGCATTAGGTGCGAAAGTGGCAATTTTTAGTGGGGTTGGATTGTATATAATTTATTTACTACTGAAGTATTTTGTAATTGGGCCAGATTCTCTTCCTCATTTCCTTCATGTAATGGCGATCATCTTTGTTCTGAATGTTGGAATTATGATGGCGATTGGGAAATGGAAACCTAGACCGCAAGATTTTATTCAGGATTATACAAAACAGGTAGATATTATAGCATGGAAATATGCCAGACCTGTAGGAATTGCAATCTGCTTATTAGTAGTAGCTATTTATGTTTACTTTGCGTAATAAATTGGTCGCGTAGATTCCCGCTCTACAATGGTAGTTTTTAGAATTATACTAACCGGTTCTGCCGTGGTTTTCTTTTCAATTCTATTTATTAGAGTTTGCGCAGCCAGCTCTCCTTGTTCTTCTGCATGCTGATCTACTACAGTAAGGGATGGAATAAAATTTTCACTTAAAATTCCGTTAGTGAAGCCTATTACTGAAATATCTTGCGGAATCTTATATCCATGTTTTAATGCATATTTAATTGCCGTAATAGCAGATAATTCGTTTGCTGCAACGATCCCGTCTACAGTTTCATTTTTTAAAACCTCTATTAACGTACTTTCAAATAGCCCATAATTAGGGATATTCACAATGCGCTCTTTCAAATCATCTAGTTTTATGGCAATACTATAACCTGATCTTCTTTTTTCTCCAACGCTGGTTCCGGACATGGTAGATAGAAAAACAATGTTCTTACAACCTGTTTTTATAAGATGATTTGTAGCTTCAGCTGAAGCCAATTTGTCGTCTAGATTTATTTTATCACAGCTGAATCTTTTAGAAATTCTGTCGAATAAAACAAGCGGTAGTTTATAATCTAACACAGATTCAAAATGATCGTAACTCTGAAGGGTTTGCGTTTCCTTAGATAATGAAATGATCAATCCATCCACGCTACCGTTTATCAAAGTATTAATGCTTTCAGTTTCCTTTTTTAGAGATTCATTAGAAAGACAGATCACCACGTTATATCCCAATTCAATAGCTTTGGTTTCGATGCCATGAATAGCTTTTGCGAAAAAATGCGACATCACATCGGGGATAATCACTCCAATGGTTTTTGTTTTATTTGCTTTTAAACTTTGTGCAAGCCGGTTGGGTGAATAATTATTCAGATTTGCTACATTCCTAACCTTAATTTTCGTTCTTTCACTTATTTCAGAGCTATCGTTAATAGCTTTAGATACGGTAGAAACCGACAAGTTAAGTATCTTGGCAAGATCTTTTAAGGTGCTTTTTCCTTGCATATTATGAGGTTGAATAATGTTTTTCTGATAACTTTTTTAAAGTATCTGCAGCTTGTTCTGCAGTGATATCACGTTGAGGGCTGGCAAATAACTCATAGCCAACCATGAATTTTTTCACATTCTTAGAACGAAGCAGTGGCGGATAAAAAGACATATGAAAATGCCATTCTGGATGCTCCTCTCCATCTGTTGGTTGCTGATGAATACCGGATGAATAAGGAAAAGAGGTTTCAAAAAGATTATCGTACGTGATACATAATTTCTTGATGATGCCCGCGAAGGCTTTTTCTTCTTCTGAATTTAATTGCCCGATATGCTGATAATGTTTTCTCGGAATTATCATTGCCTCATAAGGCCAAACAGCCCAATACGGGATAAGCGCTACAAAGTGCTCGTTCTTATGAAGAATTCTTTCATCTAGTTCAAGTTCTTGTTTCAGATAAGCTTCTAATAAACTCTTTTTATGTGTGTTCCAATAAGCTTGGAAATGTTCAGATTTTTTAAGGATCTCGGTAGGAATAGAGCGTTGTGCCCAAATTTGCCCATGAGGATGCGGATTGCTGCAACCCATGACGGCTCCTTTATTTTCAAAGATCTGCACATAATTGATATTTGGCTTCGCTCCCAATTCTAAATATTCCTTTTTCCATGCTTCCACAACAGAAATAATATCCTCCAAATCCATCAATGGTAAGGTAAGGGCATGATCTGGTGAGAAACAAACTACTCTGCAAATACCAGATTCGGCTTCCGCCTTTAAAAGTTCATTTTCCACGTTTTCGTTTCCCCCGTCTGGCAGTAAAGCCGGAAAATCATTATCAAAAACGTAAGGTTTTTTATAATCTGGATTTACTCCGCCGCCTGTTCTTATGTTAGTTGGGCACAAATAACAATCTTCTACATAAGAGGGTTGTTTTTCTTCAGTAGTTTTCTCTGTCTTGCCCTGCCAAGGCCTTTTGGTGCGCTGTGGCGAAACCAGTACCCATTCGCCGGTTAAAATATTATATCTTCTATGTGGATGTGAATTAATATGCATGAATGTAAAAATATTTAAATCTTTATTAATTTACAACGGTACCTTGACTTGGCGTAATAGTAATAGTATCTGGAGTTATATTGAATTTTGATTGGTAAGCAGCAGAAACTTCTTCTATAAACTCTTCTATTGCATCTGCTTCAATTAAATTAATGGTGCATCCGCCAAATCCGCCGCCCATCATCCTAGACCCGTAAATATAGTTCTTATCTTTAGTGAATTCCACTAAAAAGTCAAGCTCTTCACAGCTAACTTCATACAGATCTTTTAAGCCGTAGTGAGATTGGTACATGAGTTCTCCAAATTCTGGTAATTCTCCTGACTTTATATGTTCTGTAGCCTTCAAAACTCTAGCGTTCTCTTCTAATACATACTTAACTCTGTTAAATTCCTTCTCTGAAAGTGACTCTCTACAAGCGTTTAAATGTTGTAGAGTTACATCTCGTAAACTAGCTATTTCAGCATAGTTCTGTTGAAGAATTTTTAAAGCATGCTCACATTCCTTTCGACGATTATTATATTCACTTTCAGCTAAATTGTGAGACACTTTTGTGTTTACTAGTAATATTTTACAAGATCTGAAGCTGGCAGGAATAAATTCAGCTTCCAAACTTCGGCAATCTAAAAGAATAAGATGTTCTTTTTTGCTCATCACCGAGGCATATTGATCCATGATCCCACATTGGGAGCCCACAAAATTATTTTCTGCTGCCTGTGATAAGGTTACTATTTCGAGCTTGGATAATCCCAACTGGAAAAGCTCATTTAATCCTGCAGCCAATCCACATTCTAAAGCAGCCGAGGAACTAATTCCTGCGCCAATTGGCAGGTCGCTGCTTATTTTACAATTAAAACCTTTTAAATTTTTGCCGAGTTTTAAAAGTTCATTTACTACCCCTAGAATATAATTCTCCCAACTATGCTCACTCTTTACGAAGTTATTTAAGTCGAATTCAAAACTTGTATTGTACGTAGCGCTGTAAATAGAACAAGTGTTCTCTTTTCCATTTTTCTGAAGATCCAAATTAGTGGCTTTATCTATTGCCGTTGGTAAGACGTAACCACTGTTATAATCTGTATGTTCCCCGATCAAGTTTATTCTTCCCGGAGAACTTACTTTGACTATTCTTTCAGAAGATTCTTCTAGGTTTTTTGAGGTTTTGAAATTGGAATTAAACTGTATCAAAGGAAATTTGTTTGAAATTAAATGCTTTCAAATATAATAAATGTAATTTATACATTAATTTTATTATACCGAAAAAAGTAGTTTTTTTGTACCACAAATTTTCACCTTCAAGTATGACCAATATTTCTACCGATTTTTATAAAGAACAAGATAAAATGTATGTGGCAACAGATTGCATTATTTTTGGATTTAATGCCAATCAGTTAAAATTGTTGATCTTTAAAAGAAGGGTGGAGCCACAAATGGGAGCCTGGTCTTTAATTGGAAGTTTTGTGAAATTAGAGGAAGATATAAGCACCGCTGCACAAAGAGTTCTAACAGAGATCACCGGATTGGAGAATGTTTTTATGGAGGAATTAAAATCGTATGGAGTTGCAGATCGCGATCCCGGCTACCGTTGCATTTCAGTTGGACAGTATGCCTTAATACGGTTGGAGGATTATGATAAAGAGCTTGTGGAAAAGCATGGTGCACATTGGTATAATATTAATGAAGTGCCAGATCTGGTTTTAGATCATAACCAAATGGTGGCAGATGCCATGGAGAGATTGAAGCGGAAAGCGAGATATCAGCCAATTGGTTTCGAGTTATTGCCTGAAAAGTTCACTATTCCTCAGCTTCAGCAATTGTATGAAGCTATTTATCAAAAGGAATTAGATGCGCGTAATTTCAGAAAGAAAGTACTTTCTCATAATGTGCTTATCAAACTGGAGGAAAAAGATAAAAGCAGCTCTAGAAGAGGTGCATTTCTTTATAAGTTCGATCATGAAAAATACCAGCAATTAATAAGGTCTGGTTATAATTTTGAGATCTCTTAATTATAATTCTCAAAATACAAAGCTTACTTTTTAATAAAAACAGTAAAAATGTTTTGTAAAAAGTTTGTTCTTAAATTTATAATTGTAAAATTTACGCTTATTAAAATTGAGTCGCTAAAACACAGTTTTATGGAGGTCGATTTTTTCGAAATAATTTATTAGAAATAAAAGGAGTAATGCGAAAATCAGGCATTTTAAGTATAGTTATAGGGGTTTTGTTGATGCTATTTTCATGCAATTCTTCGGAAACTACTTCCAGAGAAAAAACCTCATTTGGATCAAATTGGCAGTTTCAATTAGATAATGAACAGGCAGATTGGGACACGGTTAATTTACCGCATACCGCTAAAATTGAACCTTTAGTTGTTAATGAACAGTGGCAAGGAAATGCTACTTATAAAAAGCAGTTCGAAGTAGGATCTTTAAAAGGGAAAAAGCAATTCTTCTATTTTGAAGGAGTAATGCAAGAAGCTCATGTTTTTATAAATGATTCTTTGACTTTGGTTCATAAAGGTGGCTATTTACCTTTTATGGTAGATGCTACTAAATACTTAAAAACGAATGCAAGCAACACGATAATGGTGAAGCTAATAAACGTAGATGATGCAACAATTCCTCCCGGGAAAGCGCTTTCTGTTCTAGATTTTAATCTTTTTGGAGGTATTTACCGAAATGTATATAGTATAATAACCAATGATATTTATATAACAGATGCTGTTGCGGCAAATAAGGTTAATGGAGGCGGAGTGTTCGTGAAATTTGATAGCATTTCTAAAGAGTTAGCTTCAGGATTTGTGAAAACCCATTTAAAGAACGATTCAAATAAATCAAAGGCCCTAAGAATAAAAGTTTCTTTAAAAGACACTGCAGAGAATGTTTTCTTTGAAACGAGTTCTAATTTCACGATCTCAGCAAATTCAGAAAAATCTTTATTAGAGAAAATTCGTGTAGAAACTCCAAAATTGTGGTCGCCAGATTCTCCATCTTTATATAAAGCAGAAATAAGTATTCTTGATGAAGAAGTATTAATAGATTCAAAAACAGAGATGTTCGGAATTCGAACCATAAAACTTACAGATACAGGATTCTTTTTAAATGGAGAAAAAGTCTTTTTAAACGGAACTAATAGACATCAGGAATATCCGTATATCGGCTATGCATTGTCCGATGAAGCACAGTACAGAGATGCAAAAAAAATAAAGGAAGCTGGTTTTAATTTTGTTCGCCTTTCGCATTATCCGCATTCCGAAGCCTTCATGAGAGCCTGTGATGAATTAGGACTGTTAGTGATGAATTGTATTCCTGGTTGGCAATTTATTGGTGATGAAGAATTTATAAAGAATTCGGTTCAAGATGTAAAGGATCTGGTAAGAAGAGATAGAAATCATCCTTCAGTTATTTTCTGGGAAAACTCCTTGAACGAGTCTAGTATGACTGAAGCCTATATGCAAAAAGTTAATGAAGTATTGGACGCAGAGTTGCCGTATAAGGATACTTACAGCGCGGGTTGGATAAATAATCCTGCTTACAACCTTTATATTCCCGCAAGGCAACATGCAAAACCACCATTTTACTGGAATAATTTTAACGAAAAAGGGAGACCAATTTTAATTGCTGAATATGGAGATTGGGAGTATTATGCACAAAATGCAGGATTTAGTCAGAAAGAATTTAGCGATCTAAAAGAATCTGAACGCAGCAGCAGACAGGCTAGAAATGCTGGAGAAACCGGATTGTTACAACAAGCTTTAAATTATCAGGAAGCTTTTAATTCTAATTTAAAAGGGGCGCAAAGTATAGGGCAGGCAAACTGGTTGATGTTCGATTATAATAGAGGTTATAGTGATGATCTGGAGACTTCTGGGATCTCAGATATATTTAGAATCCCTAAATTCAGCTATTATTTTTATAAAAGTCAGAAGGATATTGGCACAGATCAATATTCTGAAGCTATGGTTTTTATAGCCAGTTATCATGCTGAAGTTCCTTCAAAAAAGATAAAAGTTTTCAGCAATGCAGAAGAGGTTGCATTATTCTTAAATGATAGTTTGATCGAAAGAAAAATCCCTGCTAAAACCAGCATTTCCCAAGGATTACCGCATCCACCTTTCGAATTTGAATTGGAAAAATTCGAAAAAGGAACTTTGAAAGCTGTGGCTTATGTAAATGGAAAAGAGGTGGCAACTCATCTTGTGAAAACACCAGAAAAAGCGGTTGGTTTGGAGTTGGTTTTGGACACAAGTGGTATTCCAATAGCGACAAATACTCCTGATGTAATTTTTGTATATGCCAAAATTGTTGATGAAAATGGAACTTTGGTTTCAAACTCGAATGCGTTGGTTCAGTTTAATATTGAAGGGGATAATGCCGAAATTATTGGGCAAAATCTTGTACAAGCTGAAGCCGGAATTGCAGGTGTTTTGGTGAGAACTGAAGCAAAAAATGCGAATATAAAAATAAGAGTCACAAGTGAAAACTTAACCGATGCGGTTATAAAAGTCTAACATCTAAGTATGAAAAAGAAACGCCTAATCTTCAGAATTTTCTATATCATTTTCACTCTCTTTTTCAGCATAAATTCTATTGCACAGCAACATAAAGGGGATGTTTTTGTAGACCAAAGCGGAGTGATGCGCTGGGGAGATACAAAAGAGGAAGTAAAGGGTTTTGGCGTTAATTATACGGCGCCTTTTGCCCATGCTTATCGTACGGCCAAATTAATGGGAGTAGATATTAAAAAAGCGATAGATGATGATGTGTATCACTTTAGCCGTTTGGGATTCGATCTTTACAGAATTCATGTTTGGGATACCGAAATTAGTGACGCGAAAGGGAATTTGTTAAAAAATGAACATTTAGACGCGTTCGATTATTTGATACAATCTTTAAAAAAGCATCATATTAATTATGTGATCACGCCAATTGCCTTTTGGGGAAATGGATGGCCAGAGCCAGATGAAGATACGCCCGGATTTTCTAATAAATACGGAAAAGATAAGAGTCTAACCGATCCTGAAGCTATTAAGGCAGCAGAAAATTATTTAGCGCAATTTTTAGATCATAAAAATAACTATACGGGTTTTGCTTATAAGAACGACCCTAGTTTGATTGCTATTGAAGTAAGCAATGAGCCTCACCATAAAGAAAGCCCAGAGTTAGTCACTGCGTATATCAAGAAAATGGTAAAGGCAATTAAAAGTACGGGCACTAAAAAGCCAATTTTTTACAATATAAGTCACAGTGTGCAGCTTGCAGATTACTATTTTAAAGCAGGAATACATGGAGGGACATTTCAGTGGTATCCAACAGGTTTGGGATATGAAAAAGAATTAGAAGGTAATTTATTACCGAATGTGAGTAGCTATGAAATTCCGTTTGATGATGTAATCCAGAAATATCATGGAGCAAAACTGGTATATGAATTTGATGCTGCTAATGTGAATAAATCCTACATCTATCCAGCGATGGCTAGAAGTTTTAGAGAGGCCGGAATTCAAATTGCCACTCATTTTGCCTATGATCCTACATTTATGGCGGCTACCAATACCGAGTATAATACTCATTATATGAATTTGGTTTATACACCGCAAAAAGCATTGTCCTTAATGATAGTTTCCAAAATATTTCATGAGGTACCAATGAATACAGATCCTGTAAGCTATCCTGAAAAAACTAGCTTCAATTCGGTTAAACTGGATTATAAAAAGGATTTAGCTGAATATAACTCAGATAAGTCTTTCATTTACACTAACTCTACCGAAAATGCTCCTAAGAACATTTCAGAATTAGCAAGTATTGCTGGTTTTGGAAATTCGAAAGTGGTGAGCTATTCTGGAAGCGGAGCATATTTCTTAGATAAATTAGATGAAGCTACTTGGAGGTTAGAGGTAATGCCAGATGCCGTTTTAGTGGGAAATCCTTTCGGAAAAAATAACCTAGATAAAAAGATAACTATTCTTAATTATGCTGAAAATGAAATGAGTTTGAATCTGCCAAGTCTTGGTGATAATTTCCAAATTGAAGCTCTAAATAAAGGGAACTCTTATCCAAGCTCTACTGAAGGATCTAATTTTTCAATTATGCCGGGTACATATTTGATTTCGAAAAATGAGGGCAAGAATAAATACTCCGCTTCAACCGATTTCAAATTTGGAAAATTGGGAGCTTTTGTAGCCCCTAAAAGCAATAATGATAAAGCTAGGTTAGTTCATGAAGCGGTGGCTTCGGTAATAGAAAATTCAGCATTAACTATACTTGCCAAAGTGGTTTCACCGGATTCTATTAAAGATGTCACTTTGTTTTTAAACAATTCTGGGCAGTATGATTCTGTTGTAATGGAAACGTCAGGAACTTATAGTTACTCAGCAGAAGTACCTGAAAAATTACTTAGTAAAGGATTTCTAAATTACAGAATTGCGGTAACAACTTCGAAGGATATTACCACATTTCCTGGTGCTGTAAAAGCTGCTCCTTTTGAATGGGATAACTACCAGCAAGAACAATATTCCACTGTAATTGTTCCAAAAAACACTGATATCTATTTGTTTAAAGCCACTGAAAAGGAAGTAGATTACTTGGTTGGAAAATGGATGCCTAAGAATAAAAGAGTTCCTATTAATAACAATGGAAGTGCAGAGTATCAAGTTGTTTTGGATGAATTATTCACAAAAGATGTAGAAAATACCAATGTGGCACCAATCTATGATTACAGCCTTCGCTATAATTTTCAGTCTAAAATAAAAGGTTTAGAGCGGGAACTTTCAAATGTGCAATCGATCGTTTTTAAAGGCAGAAGTTTGTCTGGAAAAAGTGAAAAGCTTCAGTTAGCGCTGGTAGATAATAACGGGTTAAGTTTTGGAAAGATCATTGAATTATCTTCAGAAACTCAAGAATACTCGATAAAGATTTCAGAATTAGAACCAGTAAAAACCGTTACCCTTCCTAGGCCATATCCTTCCTTTCTTCCATATTATTTAGCACATACAAAAGGGGAGGGGTTGCATTTAGAAAACGTAGAAGCTTTACAATTATCTGTTGGTCCTGGTTTAGATAAAAATGAGCAAATACAATCGCACTCCTTTGCAATAGAATCTATAAGATTTAAGTTTTAGAATAGTTCCCTACAAATTTTTCCAATAGAAAAAGGCTGCACTATTTGCAGCCTTTTCAATTCTAAGTAATTCTAAAACTATTCCATTATAGACCAAACACTGTAGGAATTTGCAGGAGCCTCTATACTTACAGAGCCATTGGCTCCAACTGTTGGGGAATAAGAAGTTTTGGAACTGTAATCCATGATCTGTTTGCTATTCCAAGAAGTTGGGATTTCTCTTCTCTGCTTAGAATTTGCGATATTAATATATAATATCAAACCAGGATTAGTACCATTACCGCTACGTTTCATAATATATTCGTCCTTATCTATATAAAGTATTTCTACACTTCCTGTAGCTAAGGTATTATGAAGCAACATTAATTGTTTTAATTCATTTTGAAAGGTAGCATTCTCATAATCTGAATAGAACATTGTAGGATATCCATCATGCGTTAAAATATAAGCATAAGCCTTCATTTTATTAGCATAAGAAATGTAATTGTCCTGATTGCTGTCCTTTTCTGTATCATGGTTGGCAACAAATGTTACCGCTTTTTCCGGCATTGTTTTGCGAAGCATATCTCTATCCAGATAGGTTAGATCTTTATTTCTGTCGAAAGCTTCATCCATCTTATAGAAACAAGCAAAATCGAAAGCAGCTATTCCAGACTTATTTACATATTCTTCGATCGCAGGGGCATACCCATCCCAAAATTCTGCTACGGCAAATCCGCCAACAGAAGACATCCATTCTTTTACTACCCAAGGTTCAAAACCTTTAACGTAATCGAATCTCCAACCATCAAACTTCATTACGTTTTTGTAATATTTAGCTACGGAGTTTGCATCTTTCCATAACCAGCTTTGAACATGAGGCTGATCATGACAAAGATCCTGTTCTGCAAAGAAGAGTGCACCAGTATCGCTTTCATGATTGCTGTTAGGATGAAAATCTTCATAAGATCTATTAAATAATCCTGAAGCATTTCCATGCTGCTCATCAAACTTGGTATAGGTTTGTTTATCTCTATACGGATTGTATTCTTGTCCGCCACCAGAATTATGGTTTAAAACAATATCTGCAATAACCTCAAGGTTATTTGAGTGTGCATTGGTGATCAAACTTTCTAATTCGGCACGACTTCCAAATCTTGTCTCAGTAGTTCCATTTTGATTGAAATTTCCAAAATCGAAATAATCTGAAACATCGTAACCCATAGAATAGCCTCCAGACTGACCTTTGGTAACTACTGGTAACCATAATCTGTCTATTCCTGCTTCTGCCCAACCTTCAAGTTTGCCATTTAAGACATTCCACCATTCTCCACGAGGTTCTACATCCCAATAAAAGGTTTGCATCATAACTCCAGAGCCATTTTTGTAGGTCTCTAGATTTAATGCCTGCGGTCCAACTGGAGTAGTAGGAGCTTCTTTACTTGGCTCTTCCTCTTTAGAACAGGATGTAAATCCCAACAAAAGAAGTAGTGCAGAAGAGGTTATAAATTTTAATTTTTTCATAGGATAAAAAAAGGGCTGTTAAAATAACAGCCCTTTTAACTTTTTAGTTCAATGTGATTGTCATGGTATATGCTCTTGGATTACTAAGATCCAATTCAATGTGATAGTTACCATCTGTTTCTATAGCGAAGTTATCTCCTCCAAAATCTAAAGATCCATCACCGTTGTTGTCTTTTCCGATGTTATAATCCCAAGCATCATTTGCTCTAAATTTATATTCTCCAACAACCATATTTACATCAATTTCCCAAACTTTAGTGTCCTTGTTGTAAGTCATGTTCTGATCTGCTGTAGCTGCAGCGTCATCACCAGGCCATCCATTAGGAGTAGCTGAACCTGTTACAGCCCAAGAAGTTTTATCTAAGGAGTAGGTAAGTGCATCTAGATCTATTTTCACGAAGTAATAACCGGCAGTATTATCTGGAGTTCCAGCATTTACTTCATCTGTTTGCTCAAGAGTTCCTGAAAAATCACCATTGTTTTCTCCAGTATCTCCATAATCACCATCAAAATTTGCATTTGTTGGTAAAATCTTGAATTCGGCATTTTCTTGGGCAATGTTTACAAAACCTTCGAATTTAGTTTCTCCATATCCTGAAGCAGCTAAAGGAACTGCATTTGCAGGAGTCCAATTGTCACCATATCCACTATCTGAAAGGAAACTTCCAACTACGTAAAGTTTTGGAGCTTCTGTAGTATAAGCAGAAATAGTTACAGGAATGCTATTACTTAACATTTCCATTGATCCTACGCTTGCTTTTACACGCACTTCATAAGGAGCTGCAGTAAACGGCTCTGCACCTAAAGAAAGTGCTGCACCATTTAATGATTCAACACTTACAGCTAATTGATTTTCACTGTTTACTGAACCTAAAGAAACCGGGCTTGCAAATTCGTTTCCAGCTACATCA
>CAZWSP010000009.1:0-39706 GCA_964636585.1 uncultured Antarcticibacterium sp. | reverse complement strand
AGATGTTGAACATACTCGCGGTAGAATTATACCAGAATGCGCGCCATCCACTTTTTAAATCTTTTATAAGACTGTAGGCGGTAACTCCTGTTTGCCTGTGAATGAGTTTTACTAGAATCTGGCCTTCTGTACGCGTTAACTTTTTGAGTTCGGCAGAAAATTGATCTTCTATATAGTCCTGAACGATCTTGGTATATTTCTTTCTATCTCTTTTAGATTTGATCTGATCTAACCGAGACTGCAGTTCCAGCAATCTTTCTGAAGCCAGCTTGGCATATGGATACACCTTTCTTGTCTTTCTCCTTAATATAAGGTACTTCCTCCTATCGAGATCTGATTTGAACTTTATTCGGCCCAACACTAGAACCTCTTCAAGATCTATCATTTCCCGCATCACCGTATCACCCTTTACAATAAAAAACTCATATTGAATGGTGTCTGATTGAATAGTATCTGAAGTTGGATCTGGAGTCTGACTCCAAACATTTCCCAAAACAAAAAATAGTATGATAAAAATTCGTGTACTCAAAATTCCAAATTGTTTACTAGCATTTAATACTAAAACCATTCCAAATTTACAATTATTGAATTTGAAGTAGATTTAATTCTTATTAAATTCGTGCTAATTATGTGGAGAAATCCACCATATTAACTTATACTACAACTATTACTGCTTTTTATAATTTTTGAAAGGAAGTGAAAATTGTATTATTTAATAAAATTTATATGGAGAATAAAGAATTGCTTGACAAGAAATCTATGGAGTTTTTAGAGAAATATCTAAATAATGCCTCCCCTACTGGTTACGAGTGGGAAGGTCAGAAAATTTGGATGGATTATCTGAAGCCTTATGTGGATGAATTTATAACGGATACTTACGGAACTGCAGTTGGAGTGATTAACCCAAAGGCTAAATTTAAAGTGGTAATTGAAGGACATGCCGATGAAATTTCTTGGTATGTAAATTACATTTCTGATGAGGGTCTTATATATGTAATCAGAAATGGCGGAAGCGATCACCAGATAGCTCCTTCTAAACGCGTAAACATACATACCAAAAATGGAATTGTAAAGGGTGTATTTGGATGGCCAGCAATTCACACTAGAAATAAAGAAAAGGAAGAAAGTCCGAAGTTAGATAACATAACTATTGATGTTGGCTGTACTTCTAAAACCGAAGTTGACGAATTGGGGGTTCATGTTGGTTGCGTGATCACCTATCCAGATGAATTTTTTATTCTGAATGAGAATAAATTTGTGTGTAGAGCTTTGGATAATAGAATTGGAGGTTTTATGATCTCTCAAGTTGCGAAGCTTATTAAAGAGAATAAAAAGAAATTACCTTTTGGTTTATATATAGTAAATTCAGTACAAGAAGAAATTGGGTTACGAGGAGCAGAAATGATCACGCAACGTATTCAACCAAATATCGCGATTGTTACCGATGTTACTCATGATACCACAACACCTATGATAGACAAAAAGGTGAATGGATATGCTAAGATTGGGGAAGGACCTGTAATTTCTTATGCTCCAGCGGTTCAAAACAAATTGCGAGAGATGATTATTGACACTGCAATCGAGAAAGAAATTCCTTTTCAAAGAAATGCTTCTTCTAGAGCAACTGGAACAGATACCGATGCTTTTGCTTATAGTAATGGTGGTGTAGCTTCAGCATTAATCTCTTTACCTTTAAGATATATGCATACCACGGTAGAAATGGTACATAAAGATGATGTGGAGAACGTAATAAAACTTATCTATGAAAGTCTATTAAATATTAAAGACGGAGATACTTTTAGTTATTTTGAATAAATAGACTAAAAGTTTTTTATGTAAAAAATCGGTTATTTCTAAATTTAGAAATAACCGATTTTTAATTATAGAAGTTTTCACAAATAATTATTATCTGTTCATTTGGAATCGTTTTATCTTTAAATAAAAAAACCGATGACCTTAACAAGCAATGAAATTGATGATCTAATAAACGATCCAGCACAGGCCGCGAGTATTGCAAATCTTATCTATATTTCTGAATCTAATCTTAGTGTAGCAAGAAAAAAGAGCGGTCGTGGTTATACTTATAATAGAAATGGGAAAAAGATATTGGCAGGAAGGGAACTAGACAGATATAAAAGTTTAGTAATTCCACCAGCTTGGAGAAATGTGAGAATTTCCCATTTACCAAATGGACATCTTCAAGTTGTAGGTTTAGATGAAAAAAGCAGGAAACAATATATGTATCATCCTACTTGGTCTGAACTGCGCAATAAAACAAAGTTCTTTAAAATGATCTCCTTCGGAAAAGCATTGCCTAAAATTAGAAAAACGGTAGATGAAGATCTGGATCAGCCAAAGATGAATGAACGTAAGATTTTAGCTTTGGTTGTTCGGTTAATGGAAGAAACTCATATAAGAGTTGGAAACGAGTACTATGCTAAGAATAATAAAACCTATGGATTAAGTACCCTTAGAAGTCGACATGTGAAAACTTCTAAGAGCACTATGAAGTTCGAGTTTATTGGTAAAAAAGGGAAAGAGCACTCCATAACTATCACTAATAAAAAGCTTATAAAATTGGTGAATCAGTGTGAGGAAATTCCGGGATGGGAACTATTTAAATTTTACGATGAGTTTGGAGAAAAACAAATAGTAGATAGTTCGATGATCAATCATTATATACAAGAAATTAGCGGGAACAGTTTTACCGCAAAGGATTTTAGAACATGGGCAGCTTCAAAAATTTACTTTGAAACCTTATATGATATTGGTTATTTGGAAAATGAGAAAGATAATAGTAAAGCTATACTAACCGCAATTGACGCAGCAGCAGAAGGATTAGGGAATACGAGATCTGTTTGCCGAAGTTATTACGTGCATCCATATATCACTGAAAACTACCAAAACGGTAATATTGTCCCTTATTTTGACAAGGTGAAGGACATTCATGAAGAGAACAATATTGCGCTTTCAAGTTCAGAAAAAGTGTTGTTAAAGATGATAAGTGAATATCAAATTGAGTTAAGTTAATTTACACATATGCAGAAAATAAAGAAAGAGCCAATTTGGCTCTTTCTTTATTTAAATATGATATTTTTTGTTTCTGATCTATTCTACAGAATCGTAATACTTTAGAAACTTTACAGCATCATCAACTTCTTTAATTTTATTATCCTTCAAATAAGCATCTATTTTAGAAGAATTCTTCAACATATTTTTAAAATCTTTTTCTTTAATACTCACTTCTTTAAATTCTTCTCCCTTTACACTCAAATAATATTTAATACTAGTTGACATGGAAGCAGGTTTGGCTTCGCCATAACCAGTTTTAGCAGGTTCGGCTTTAGCAATTTTAACGAAAGGTTTTCCTATAAATTTAATATTTTCACTTTCATAATAATTTGCCACAAACCCCTTTTCAAAACCGTTACCTGAAATATTCAAATCTCCTAATTCATACGTGTAATTTTTCAAACGATAACTATATTTTTGTTCTCTAGGCAACAAATAAGATTCTTCTTGATTAGGTAAAACTTTCAACTCTACTTGATCATCTTTCACATTATATCTAAAATATGCATTTTGCTTTTTTTCTCCGTTCACATAAATAAGACCTGGCATGAACTTTTGCTCAAGATATGGCGATCCTATGATGTCGTTATCAGAATTTCCTTTCATTTGAATTAACATAGCAAAATTTATTTCTTCCAAAGGATCATTTTGTGCGATTAAAGAAGATGTAACTAAGACCATAAAATAAATGGAAATAATAGACTTTGTCATAATTTTAGATTTAATTAGTGAATTATTTGTCTAAAATTATCATAAATTATACCAAAAAGCATAATTATTTAAATTATAGTGAATTAAAATTAAAAGACTTAACCAAATTAGGCTGGCACAGTTTTAGTAAATTGTTAATTTTGAAGTATAAATATGCAAAGATTATATTTTTTATTTTTTTTATCATCTGTCACAATGCAATCTCAAGAGCAGAAATTAGTGTGGTCTCAAGAATTTAATGATTCAACGATAGATACATCAGTCTGGAATTTTGAAACTGGATTTGGCCACAATAATGAGGAGCAATATTATACGCCAAGGGATAAAAACATCTTTATCGAGAATGGCTTCTTAGTTATTGAAGCACGAAAAGAAAAATATCATTCTGCTAAGTATACCTCAGCAAGAATAAATACTATTGATAAAAAAGTATTTAAATACGGCAGAATTGAAGTTCGAGCTAAATTACCAAAGGGAAAAGGAACTTGGCCAGCAATATGGATGTTGGGTGAGAACAGAGAAACAGCTGGATATCCAGCTTGCGGAGAAATAGATATTATGGAATTCGTAGGGAAAGATCCTGAAAATATTCATGCTGCCATTCATTACCCTGAACTGGATAATAAAAAAATGAATTCGTCTACCCAGAAATTTCCTTTACCAGATTCTGAAGATGGGTTTCATGTATACGCTATTGATTGGAATGAAAAAAGCATCAGCTATTTTATAGATGATGAGTTATTTCATTGCTTTACAATTGCCGATGCGGAGCGTGAGGGAAGAGAAAACATCTTTCAGAAACCTTTTTACCTAATTATAAACCTCGCCTTAGGTGGAAAATGGGCTGGAAAAATTAATAATAGCATTTTCCCTGCCCGTTTTTATGTAGATAATATTAGATATTATAAACCAGAAAAACCCTAGTTTACTTTTTATCCTTTAAATAAGCAAGTACATTTTTTTCTATTCTAGCTTCAATATTAGAAACATCTGCTTTTTTGAAATTTTCTCCAGTGATGTTTTCATATAATTCAATATACCTTTCTGAAACACTTTCGATATAAGAATCGCTCATAGTTGGCACTGTTTGACAAACCAATCCTTGAAAATTATTTTTAATAAGCCATTGCCTTACAAATTCTTTAGATAGTTGCTTCTGTGGTTCAGCCTTTTCTTGTCGCTCCTCATAACCTTCAGCATAAAAATATCTGGAAGAGTCTGGTGTATGAATTTCGTCTATCAAAACTATTTCTCCATCCATAGTTTTACCAAATTCATATTTTGTATCCACCATTATCAATCCTCTGGATGCAGCAATTTCGGATCCTCTTTTAAATAACTTCTGGGTATAATCTTCCAGCACTTCATAATCTTCTTTAGAAACGATAGCTCTTTTCAATATATCTTCTCTTGAAATATCCTCATCATGATCTCCCATTTCTGCTTTAGTTGCAGGAGTAATTATAGGAGTCGGAAATTTATCATTTTCGATCATTCCGTCCGGCATTTTTACGCCGCACAAAATTCTTTTCCCCGCTTTATATTCTCTAGCCGCATGACCAGACAAATAGCCTCTAATTACCATTTCAACTTTAAATGGTTCACATTTTTTTCCAATAGCAACATTTGGATCTGGAGTAGCTTCTAACCAATTTGGAACTATATCCTTAGTAGCCTCCATCATTTGAGTAGCGATCTGATTCAAGATCTGACCTTTATAAGGAATTCCTTTTGGCATAACCACATCAAAAGCAGATAACCTATCTGTAGCTACCATTATTAAAAGATCGTTTTCTAAATGATATACTTCACGCACTTTTCCTTTATAGACAGATTGCTGACCAGGAAAGTTAAAATTGGTATCTATTATAGTATTATTCATGTAAAATTATAATTCTGGGATTCGAGTGAACTCTATTAGGTCTAATGATATTTTATACGCCACCTTCGGCAAGCTCCATTTTCTTGTATGCCGCAATAATGCTTTTTACTAATTTATGTCTTATCACATCTTTGTCGTCTAGGTAAACCATTCCAATTCCTTTGGTATCGTTTAAAACCAACAAAGCCTCTTTTAAACCAGACACTGTTCTTCTAGGTAAATCTATTTGCCCAGGATCTCCTGTGATCAAGAATTTCGCGCTTTTCCCCATTCTGGTTAGAAACATCTTCATCTGTGCATGGGTTGTATTTTGAGCTTCATCAAGAATCACGAAAGCGTGATCTAAAGTTCTACCACGCATAAATGCCAAAGGTGCAATTTGGATCACTCCTTTTTCTATGAACATTTCCAGTTTTTCATGAGGGATCATATCTCGAAGCGCATCATAAAGAGGCTGCATATAAGGATCTAATTTCTCTTTAAGATCTCCTGGTAAAAAACCTAAGTTTTCTCCAGCCTCTACTGCGGGTCTGGTTAGAATAATTCTTTTAACCTGTTTTTCTTTTAAAGCTTTAACCGCTAGCGCAACTCCCGTGTAGGTTTTACCTGTTCCGGCAGGCCCAATCGCAAAGATCATATCGTTCTTCGCTGCCAGCTCCACCATTTTACGTTGATTGGCTGTTTGTGCTTTAATTAGCTTTCCTCCTACTCCGTGAACCAAGGTTTGTCCACTTTCTACAGAAGTTGCATATTCTTCTTGCCCGTTGCTAGAAAGCACACGTTCAATAATATTTTCATCTAAAGTATTGTACTTTATAAAATGATCCATCAACATGGTAAATCGCCTATCAAACTCCTCCAGCATATCCTCATCTCCGTACACCATGATCTTACTACCACGTGCTACAATTTTGAGTTTAGGGTAATACTTTTTAAGTATTTCAATGTGTTCATTTTGCTGTCCAAAAAATTCTCTTGGACTAATTTCGGAAAGTTCGATAATGAGTTCGTTCAAAAGCGGTAGGTTTAATGTTAGATTTTAAATGAATTTAAGTTTTTCTGTGGTAACAATGTATGATTTTACTTGATGAAAATTGTCTATTTTTATATAAATTTCTTCAGGAATTGGATGAAATAAATTTATCTTCGCCTGTATTACAAACTTACATAAATTACAAGCTTCACCTTTAAAAAAATATCAACAATTGCCTATGGCTATTATTACTTTAACGACAGATTTTGGAGAAAAAGATCATTTCGCTGGAGCAGTTAAAGGGACTATCTATTCAGAAATGGAAGATGTAAGAATTGTTGATATTTCGCATTCCATCTCCCCTTTTCATATTACCGAGGCGTCCTATATTATTAAAAATGCCTACAAGGCTTTTCCGAAGGGAAGCATTCATATAATCGGGATAGATTCAGAACTTACTCCGGAGAATAAGCACACGGCAATTTTACTGGATGGCCATTATTTTATTTGTGCTAATAATGGTATTTTATCTTTGATCGCTTCAGAAATTAAACCTGAAAAGATCGTGGAGATCAATATTCACAACACTGTGGAAACCAATTTCCCAGTGATGGATGTTTTTGTGAGAGTTGCTTGCCATATTGCACGTGGTGGGACCTTGGAAGTGATTGGAAAGACCATAGAAAAAATTAAATACCTGAAGGAGATCGAGCCTTATGTAAATTCAGATAAGAACCAGATCGTGGGGCACGTGTTATATATAGATAACTACGGTAACGTGGTGACAAATATTACCAAAAAGCTTTTTGAAAATATTGGAAAAGGTCGTGCCTTCAAAATAAATGCACGTACCGCAAAATTTAATAAGATCTATAAAACCTATAGTGACGCTATAGATTTTAAACAGAATAAAGACAAACGCGAAGAAGATGGTAAAAAATTGGCCATTTTCAATTCCGCTGGATATATAGAATTGGCTATTTATAAAAGCAATCCTAGCACGGTGGGAAGTGCCTCTACCCTATTTGGGTTGGAATTACGCGATACCGTAACCATTAAATTTGAATCTTAGATGTTTGTACGAATAGTAAAAATGGGATTTCAACCAGAAAATGTGAACACTTTTTTAAGTGATTTTGAACAGATTAAATCGAAAGTTAGAGGTTTTGAAGGTTGCCTTTTTTTAGAACTTTATAGAGATAAAAACAATACAAATCAGTTTTTCACGTATAGTTATTGGGAAGATGAACAAGCGCTAGAAAATTATCGGAATTCCGATCTTTTTAAAGGAGTTTGGGAAACCACCAAGCAATATTTTAATCAGAAACCTGAAGCTTGGAGTGTAGATAAATTGGTTTCATTAAAGTAAGTATCCAAAGCAATTTTTTCAAAAAAAATTTTAAAATAACACCATTTGATCGCAATTTTAAATAAAGAAATCCAATCCTTTTTTTCCTCGCCTATAGGCTATTTGGTGGTTGGCATTTTTCTAGTGATCTCCAGCTTGTTCTTATTCGTTTTTAACGGAGCCTATAATATTTTGGATAATGGTTTTGCAGATCTAAAACCCTTTTTCGACCTAGCCCCGTGGATCTTTATCTTTTTAATTCCGGCAATTACCATGAAAGGTTTTTCTGAAGAAAAAAAACAAGGCACCATGGAATTATTGCTTACCAAACCAATTGGGATTTGGAACTTGGTTTGGGGAAAATACTTGGGTGCTCTAATATTAGCTTTAATAGCATTAATTCCATCTATAATCTACGTTTTCACGGTTTATCAATTAGGGGATCCGGTTGGGAACTTAGATGTTGGCGCCACCTTAGGTTCATATACAGGACTTTTTTTATTAGCTGCTACATATACCTCCATTGGGCTTTTTGCTTCGGCACTTACTCAAAACCAAATCACGGCATTTATTGTTGCGGTGTTCCTATGTTTTATATGCTTTTTTGCTTTTGAAGGATTGACAGATTATAAAATATTTGGCGATTCTACCTACGGTATAGAATATTTGGGAATCAATTATCATTATAAAAGTATGAGTCGTGGCGTAATAGACACTCGGGATATTGTATATTTTATAAGCCTTATCCTAATGTTTATTTCTCTTACGTATTTCAAAATAAATTCCAATAAAATTAAAGCTTAGCTCTTGAAGAATTTGAAAAATTATAAGTGGATATTTATTTTAATCATTGGATTGATCCTTATAAATATACTTGCTTCAAAATTACATTCCAGATTCGATCTTACCCAGGATAATAGATATACCCTTTCTCCTGCTGCCAAGAATATTATTGCAAAAATTGAATCTCCGGTGGTGATAGATGTTTTCTTAAAAGGAACTTTCCCGCCAGAATTTAGAAGATTACAAAGCGAAACTAGGCAGTTCTTAGAAGAAATGGCTGCGTATAATTCTAATATAAAATTCAATTTTATAGATCCTTTAGCAGAAGGTGACGATGCAAATGCGGTGGCTCAGGAATTCTACGAATTAGGAATGACCCCTGCCCGAATAAATGTGATGGAAAATGGGAAAGCAAGTGAATCTATAATCTTTCCTTGGGCAATTGCCAACTTTAACAACAGAACGGTAAAAATTCCTTTGCTTAAAAATAAGTTAGGAAATACAGATGAAGAACGCGTAAATAACTCGGTGCAGCAACTTGAATATTCTTTCGCAGATGCTTTGGGGCAATTGGTAAATCCAAAAAAGAAAAAGGTGGCCATCATGCGTGGAAATGGGGAATTGGGCGATGCTTATATTGCAGATTTCATTAAAACTATTCGGCAATATTATTTTGTAGCCCCTTTCACCTTAGATTCTGTAGCCAACTATCCTGAAAAAACGCTGAAAGATCTACAGGAATTCGATCTTATTATTGAAGCAAAACCAACTCAGGGGTATACTGAAAAGGAGAAACTAGTATTAGATCAATATTTAATGAACGGCGGAAAATCGCTTTGGTTAGTAGAGCAAACTGCCATGGAAAACGATAGTTTATTTAATCCAACAGGTAGCGCATTCGCTATTCCCAGAAACCTTAATTTAAACGACTTTTTCTTTTCTTACGGAATACGCATAAATCCAGCACTTATCAACGATATTTATTCTGCGCCAATAGTTTTAGCGAGTGGAAGCGGGAATGATACTCGATTTTCTCCATATCCTTGGTTTTACAGTCCGTTAACCACTTCTCCAAATTGTCACCCAATTATAAATAATATTGAAGCGGTTAAATTTGAATGGGCAAATCCTATAGATACCTTAAGAAATGGCATTAAAAAAACAATTTTACTGTCTAGTTCTCCACAGTCAAAAATAGAAGGAACTCCAAAAGAGATCAGTTTAAATTTACTGAATTCTCGACCTGACCTGTCTACCTATACAGCCGGAGAATTACCAATGGCTGTGTTGCTGGAAGGCTCTTTTAAATCTGTATATAAGAACAGAGTGAAACCTTTCAGTTTAAAAAATTCTTTAGATAATGGAAAAGCTACCAAGATGATCGTTATTTCTGATGGAGACGTGATCAAGAATCAGTTACAACGCGGGGAACCATTAGAATTAGGCTTCGATAGATTTACTGGTAACACCTATGGAAACAAGGAATTTCTTTTAAATGCAGTAAACTATTTATTGGACGATTCTGGGTTAATAGACATTCGTTCAAAAGAAATAAGCATCGCCTTTTTAGATTCAGAAAAAACCGCTCAAGAACGAGAAAAATGGCAACTACTAAATCTCGCGCTTCCACTTCTTCTATTAGGTCTTGGTGCATTTATCTTTACTTTCTTCAGAAAAAGACGCTATCTTAAAAAGTAGACTTTTTGCGCTAATTTTTTCATCAAGAATAAATATTAACAATATGTATTTATTTATTTTTAAAAACGCTTTAAATTCAAGGGGTTAATAGAATAAATTTCAATTTTTATGTTAATAAAATATCAGCTAGGAGGCTTTTGTTTTTGAAGGATTACGATATATTTGTATTGATTAAATAATCGTTACATCCATGAAATTTATAGTATCCAGCACGTATTTACTAAAACAGCTTCAAATATTAGGCGGTGTTATTAATAACAACAACACGCTTCCAATATTAGATAACTTTTTATTCGAATTAAAAAAGGATGAATTAACTGTATCTGCATCAGATCTTGAGACAACCATGTCTGCAAAATTGAAAGTAGAATCAGATTCTGAAGGAGCTATCGCTGTTCCTGCAAGATTGTTATTAGAAACTTTGAAGACATTTCCTGAACAACCGCTAACTTTTGTTGTTGAGGATAATAATACCATAGAATTAAGCTCTAACCACGGGAAATATGCCTTGGCATATGCCAATGGAGAAGAATTTCCGAATGCAGTGGAATTAAACGATCCAAGTAGCACGATCATCCAAGGTGATGTTTTGGCAATGGCGATTAGTAAAACCATTTTTGCTTCAGGAAATGATGATCTTAGACCGGTGATGAGTGGAGTTTTCTTCCAGTTCTCTACAGAAGGTTTAACCTTTGTAGCAACAGATGCTCACAAATTGGTGAAATATTCTAGAGAAGATGTTACTGCATCTCAAGCTGCAGAATTCATTATGCCTAAAAAACCTTTAAATCTTTTAAAAGGAATTTTAGCAGGAAGCGAAACAGATGTGCTTATTGAGTATAACGAATCTAATGCCAAGTTCATTTTTGAAGATACAGAGTTGATCTGTAGATTGATAGATGGAAAATATCCAAATTATGAAGCGGTAATACCAAAAGAGAATCCGAATAAATTGGTGATAGATAGAAGTCAGTTCTTAAGTTCTGTAAGAAGGGTTTCTATTTTCTCTAACAAAACAACACACCAAGTACGTTTAAAAATTGCTGGAGCCGAGTTAAATATTTCTGCAGAAGATATAGATTACAGCAACAAGGCAGAAGAGCGTTTAACATGTTCTTACCAAGGAGACGATATGCAAATTGGGTTTAACTCTCGTTTTTTAACCGAAATGTTGAACAACCTAAATGCAAACGAAGTTCAGTTGGAAATGAGTTTACCAAACCGCGCGGGAATTCTAACTCCAGTAGATGGATTAGATGAAGGTGAAAAGATCACGATGTTGGTAATGCCAGTAATGTTGAATAGTTAAGACAATTGCCTTTGTAGAAAGGTAGCTTATATAAAAAAGCGCAAACTCAAGTTTGCGCTTTTTCTATTTTACTATTTCCGAAGAAATATATATTATTTAATGAATTCAATTGAAAATGGATAACTAGGTATTTCCCCGTTACTAACTTTAATTGCATTTATAATTGGAAATATAATAGCAATTATTGCTATTCCAATTAATAAGAATATTCCAAGACCAAATAAAAAGATTAATGGAATACAAAAAATGGAATAAATAAAAATACTGATCTGGAAATTCAGGATCATTTTACCATGAACATCCATCCCATAAACTTTATCTTTTTGGGTAAGCCATAAAATTAGAGGTACAATAAAACCTCCAATAGCAGTTATTAGATCTAGTAACTGACTTAAATGGGTTAAAACAAGCATTTGGTTGTCTTCTCTCATGATGATATGATTGATTGATGTACTTATTAGTAGCGATTATCCCATTTAAGTTACAATTCATTTATTTAACAGGCTATAAATTGTTTAGTATCTTTGCCGAATGAGATTAAATGACACCATAGTAGCATTAGCTACACCTTCTGGAGCTGGAGCCATTGCCGTAATACGTGTTTCTGGTCCTAAAGCTATCGAGATCGTTGCCCCATTATTTAACTCAAAGTCGAATAAAGATCTTAGGGAGCAAACTTCTCATACCTTGCATTTAGGTAATATTATGGATGATGCTCGCATTATAGATGAAGCTTTGATCTCTATTTTTCATGGTCCAAAATCTTATACAGGAGAACATACTATTGAGATCTCTTGCCACGGAAGTCAATTCATACAACAAGAGATCATTCAGTTGCTAATACGGAAAGGATGTCGTTCTGCTGAAGCAGGTGAGTTTACCTTAAGAGCATTTTTAAATGGAAAAATGGATCTGAGTCAGGCGGAAGCAGTTGCAGATCTAATTTCATCTGAAAATGCCGCATCACACCAAATGGCGATGCAACAAATGCGTGGTGGTTTTTCTAATGAAATTCAGAAGCTGAGACAAGAGCTTTTAAACTTTGCTTCGCTAATAGAATTAGAGTTAGATTTTGCTGAAGAAGATGTAGAATTTGCAAATCGGGACGAATTTCAGAATTTAGTAACACGCATACAACAAGTTCTTAAAAAACTGATAGACTCTTTTGCCGTTGGAAATGTGTTGAAAAATGGGATTCCGGTTGCCATTGTGGGAGAGCCCAATGTTGGAAAATCTACCTTATTAAATGCATTGCTAAATGAAGAGCGAGCAATAGTTTCAGACATTGCTGGTACTACAAGAGATACTATAGAAGATGAAATGAGTATTGGTGGTATTGGCTTCAGATTTATAGATACTGCCGGGATAAGAGAAACGAAAGATATTATTGAAGGCCTTGGGATTAAAAAGACCTTCGAGAAGATTAGTCAGGCGCAGGTAGTGATCTATTTATTGAGTGCTGACAAATTCAGAATAGAAAATACAGAGGTTCAAGTAGAAATTTCGAAGATCCATAATCAATTTCCACAGAAACCTTTGTTAGTTATTGTGAATAAAGTAGACACATTAGATAGTGAAGCTCAGGAAAAATTAAGAAAAGAATTAGAAGTTATATCGAGTACCGTTGAAAAATCACAGTATTTGCTACTTTCGGCTAAAACTGGACTAGGTGTAGAAGAGCTTCAGCAAAAGCTATTAGAATTTGTAAATACTGGAGAATTAAGAAATAATAATACTATTGTAACTAACAGCAGACATTACAATGCATTGTTAAGTGCATTAGAAGAAATAAATAAAGTTCAGCAAGGATTAAATGAAAATCTATCCGGAGATTTAATGGCTATAGACATACGTCAAGCTTTATATCATTTTGGAGAGATCACTGGAGAAATTACAAATGACGACCTTTTAGGGAATATTTTCGCTAATTTCTGTATTGGGAAGTAATTAAGTTGCAATTAGTTTCATTTACTCCTTTTTTTATTATATGTTTAAATATTAACCCTTTAAGTTACATTAAGTAACATAGAAATAACAATTATGGGAAGACCTTCCACAAAGCCAAAAGATTTAAGGGACGGATTTTATATTGAAGTCCGAAATAAAAATCAACGCACATCAATCAAGATAAGACGAGATACCAAGGAACAACTTATCCTTGCTATAGAGGAATATCAAAAAAACAAAGAAGTTACTGTTCTTGGGCAATCCAAAAAAGGAAAAATGATAAAAATTCCTGGTGTAGGATAGGTCATTCTACCCAATTATGGCATCTCAAAAATCAAAATTTAACGATCTGGGACTTGACACCAAGTCCCATAAAGATGGTTATAGAGCCTTAAATAAGGATGGTAGTTTTAATGTAATCAAGCAAAACGACTCATTTTTTGAAGGAGTGAACATGTATCACTCCTTGGTTTCTATGCGTTGGTTGCATTTTTTCGGACTCATTCTGCTTATATATTTTTGCATAAATCTAATTTTTGCGGGACTATATATGGCTGTTGGTTTGGAACATCTTACAGGTATTTCAGGCATTAATAGGTTCGATAAATTTATAGAAGCATTTTTCTTTAGCGCCCAAACTATAACCACTCTTGGTTATGGCCGGGTTGCACCTGTTGGTACCTTAGCCAATATCATTGCCGCGGCCGAATCTATGCTCGGTTTGCTCACATTTGCCTTAGCTACAGGACTAATGTATGGCCGATTTTCTAAACCTACCGCAACTATAAAATATAGCACCAATGCGGTGCTAGCTCCATATAAAGACATCAACGCATTTATGTTTCGGGTGGTAAATCCAAAAAACAACCAGCTCGTAGAAGTAGAGGTAAATGTAACCTTATCTCTGAAAGATGAAAATCTGCCAACCAGAAGCTTCCATCTCTTAGAAATGGAACGTTCAAAAGTTATCTTCTTTCCATCTATGTGGACAGTGGTGCATCCAATTTCTGAAGAAAGCCCTATTTATGGTTATAACGAATCTGAATTGATAGAAAAAGATGCCGAGTTTATTGTAATGATAAAGGCCTTTGACGAATCTTTTTCTCAAACAGTATATTCCAGAACTTCTTATAAAGCCTCCGAAATTAAATGGGGTGAAAAATTTGTATATCTCACCGAACAAAAAGGAAATGGATTATCGGTAGACATTAGGCGAATTAATGAAACCGAACAAAAGGAGCTTAACTCAAATTAAGAACCGTCAGTTCATGTTTCATAAATATTAATTAACGCCTATTATTTATATCAAATTCAGTAATATCTTTATTATTAAATCCTACATGAGATGTTAAACAACTTCTTCGATTTTCTGCTTCATTTAGATACCCATTTATTTACCATGATCTTGGATTATGGGGTTTGGATCTATGCCATTCTTTTCGCTTTTATCTTTATTGAAACTGGCTTGGTGGTAATGCCTTTTCTGCCGGGAGATTCATTGCTCTTTGCTGCAGGAACGTTTTGCGCGGGAGTTGTAAATGATGCTGGAGAAACCGCTGAACTTAATCTCTGGATCATCCTTAGCAGCCTAATTGTGGCAGCTATTCTAGGAGATAGCTTGAACTATTATTTAGGTAAAACTATAGGAATGAAAGTACTTGGTTGGCGAATTTTTGGCAAACAACTGGTGAGCCAAAAACATATAGACAAAACTCAAGAATTCTATGACAATCATGGGGCAAAAACCATCATTCTCGCTAGATATGTTCCTATTGTTAGAACCTTTGCTCCCTTTGTTGCGGGCGTAGGAAATATGCACTTCGGAAAATTTATAAAATTCAATGTAATAGGTGGAATTACCTGGGTAGTATTATTGGTTTTGGTGGGATATTTCTTCGGAAACTTAACTTTTGTAAAGAATAATTTTGAACTAGTAATTATTGGTATCGTTATCTTATCCTTACTGCGAATGATCATTGAATTTCTTCGAAGTAAATTTAAAAACAAAGACACTGTAAATTCTGAAGGTTAATCGATAAATAATTTTCAAATTCAGATATAAAAAAAAGCGCAACTCTTTAAATAGAATTGCGCTTTTTTATTGAGTATTATCAGACTCTTATTTCTTCTCTGGCTTTGGAGGAAGTGCAAATGCTACAGCCTCATGTTCAAAATGATTTCTGTGGGCACCATCACAAAAAGGTTTGTTTTGTGATAATCCGCATCTACAAACCGAAACAACATCACGACCTTGAAGGTTGTATTCATTTCCGTCCTTATCTACTATTTCGAAATCACCTGTTATCTTAAGGGATCCGTTGTTGTTTACTACTAATCTTGTTTTTGACATAGCTTTTATTTTAGGGTAAATTATTTAATGAATTTGCTCTTTATCTTTACTAAATATTGGTCTTTTATTTAAACCAAAACTTAAAGTGCCAAAGAAAAGAAATTAGTTTACAACTTACAGCTTTAATTTTTCAAAAGAAAAATGCATCACTTTTAAGGCGCTGCAAAACTTCAACTAATTTATTCACATTATTCCAGCATCTTCAATTTTGGATCTACCAGAAACACCATTAGCGTATCTTGGTTAATTTCGAATTCAACACTGTAATATTCAAAACCGCTAACACTTTTGTTCTTTACTTTTCCTACCACTACCCCATTTTTATTAGGATCTTTCCCTATAATTTCTAAGATCTCTGATCCTCCATCTGGTTTTCTATAAACTCCTAAAATATTTACCACATCGCCACTTGTGGTATCCTTTGCAACTCCACTCCAATATACTTTCATATTCTTATTTACAATAGAAGTAAAACTTGCCGGATCTCCAGGATTTTGTGCAGGATCACTTCGATCATCTGAAAAGACCACTTTCGAATTTAAGTTATTCTGATTAATGGTTTTAGTATCGATAGTCAACAGAATATGCGTGTCTTTAGATTGAGATTGCACTGAAGAATTTAAGAAGGTCTCACCGGCATTCTTATTTATAGCCGATTTCATCGCCATTTCTTTTGAATTTTTTAAATGCGATTTTTTATGCTGATCACAGGATATTAAAACACAAAAAATAAACAGAAAGCTAACAAAAGGAATTAATCGCTTTAAAAATGTAATTGTTCTCATACTACTTGATTTTGGTTGGTAATTATTTTCATTTTATAACACATTTTCAGAGGTTTGTGAAGCTGTTTCAAAGGTTTCAGCTCCCTTGATTCCGTTTACAAAATACATATTCATCATCCCTCTATTTTTCACCTCAAGCTCCCCCCTGTCTTCGCAATCGAAAAGATCGTTCACAAGACTATAAGTGTATTCAGAAATATTGATCTTTCCTATCTCCGAGCAAGACTCCATTCTAGAGGCAATATTTACCGTGTCTCCCCAAATATCATAAGCAAATTTCTTGCTTCCTACCACTCCGGCAATTACAGGACCGCTATTTATTCCAATTCTAATTTCAAAACAGGTATCTATTTTACAATCTCTTTCTTTAGTAGTTTTCACAAAATCTAAAATTTCCATTGCTGCTAAGATTATGGTTTGCGCATGATCTTCCATAGGGAAAGGAACTCCCGCGGCACACATATAAGAGTCCCCAACGGTTTTGATCTTTTCTAGCCCAAATTTCTCTATGATCTTATCGAATTTAGAGAAGTAAAAATCCACAGTTTCAACCAGTTCTTCTGGAGATAAGCTTTCAGAAAAATGAGTGAAACCTTCAAAGTCTGTAAAAAGCACACTCACAGCTTCAAATTTTTTGGCCTGTACTTTTCCTGTTTCCTTAAGTTCTATCGCGGTTTCTTCCGGCAGAATATTCAGAAGTAGATGTTCTGATCTATTCTTTTCTTTTTCAATAATAAGAGTTGTTCTACGTATAAAATTGTTTCGCCGATAAAGTCCAATAGCTAGAAGCAGTATCAAAACCAAAGCAACAATTACAGCTATTACTATGATCTTCTGATTCCTTTTCTGCTGACTTAAAAGATCTACCTCTGCTTGTTTCTGAGATACTTCAAAATCTGTTCTTAGATTAGCCATTTCACGAATAGCTTCTACATTGCTAGAACTGTCGCGATAGGTAATATAATCTTTGTAATACTGAAAGGATTTGGCAGTATCTCGGTCTTTCTCATATATTTCTGAAAGCTTCAAATTAGCATCGGCTATATAATTTTTATATCCATATTTTTTTGCAATTACTAAGCTTCGATTAGCATATTGTATAGCTTTTTCATAGTTCCCCCGCTCCAAATAAACATTAGCTAGCGATATCAAAAAATCAGCTATGGCGTTATGTCCATCCAGTTCTTGCAAAAGGATAATTGCGGAATTCAAGTTTGCTTCAGCTTCAGCATCATTTCCTAATCCAGCATTTATTCTACCCAGATTTCCTAAACTGTATGCTTGCCCAAATTCATGATCTAGTTCATGAAAAATAATTTCAGCTTCATTGGTTAACTCTAAGGCTTTTTTCAGATTCCCAATTCGTAAATATTCATCCCCCGCATTGAACAATGAACTAGCCAGAATCCTTTTTGAATCTAAAAACCTATCTTTCTCTTCATCGGTCTTCTCTGAAATTTTATTTTGAGCCTCCGCAGTTTGCACATAAGCCTTGAGATTTTTTATTCCTTTACTATAATAATGGTCTGCATTTTCTGCATTCTCATTCTGAGAATATACATTCCCTATTTCAATTGTAGTTATTGCTTCTGCTAATGGATCGTTAAAAGACGTGGCCAAGCTTAAACTTTTAAAATAATATTTTAATGCTTTATCATAATCTCCGCGCACTCTATGCATCGTCCCCAACATATGACTCGCTTTCTGAAGGTGATCTTCATCATTCTGTTTAGATGATAGATCATAGAGCATACTAGCATATTTTGATATACTGTCTGGTTCCTCTAAAGATCTGGTTATTTGATAGATAAGTTCTAACTGCTCCTCATCGGTTCGATTAGATTTATGGGAATGGAATTCGTTTTTTAAGCTATCTATATTCTGCCCATATCCGCATACCGAGAATAGCACCAAAAAAAAGTTAACTAATATGGACCTTAGTTCTAACATTTTTAAAATATTATTGACTCCCACTTATCTGAAGTGTACTTTTAGAAAGTTTGAGGTTTTAAAATTCTAAGAAGCAATCGTGGAGCTGTGGGTTGCTTCAGAGGTTGTAAATATTGAAACCTATGTAGGGATAGGAGGGTTTCAACATAAAAAGGAAAAACTAATTTAAAGTTGAGTTTATGGCATTTTAAAGCAAACCACCTATTTAAAATGTGTACTTGCTTAATAAATTCCATAGATCTTACATTTTTTATAGTAGACCAATCTGATTATCAAGGTAGTAAACAATTTAACACTAGGAAAGACATTTTCGGTAAAGCGCTCTAATTACCCACTAACTACAGAAAATAGCACCTAAATCAGTAAGAATCCTATTAAATTTGAAATAATTCTATTACAATACATTTGCGAACAACTACCACATAAAACATATAACTAACTGTTTTAAAACACGTTATACGCAAATTATTGGGAATTATTTGTTAAGTTAGAGGTATGAGTGCATAGTTATGTAATAGGAATATACAGTATGGAAACTCCTTCTCGGGTTAATTGGCAATCTATTTTTTCGGTTTCCTCCTTTGTATATTGTACACTGGGAGTGCTTTCTGCAATGATCGCTTTAGAAGGCTTCATGCTTCCTAATCATTTTTTAGATGGTGGAGTTACAGGTATTTCTATAGTTACCGAAGAATTATTAGGCATTCCCTTCACTATACTTTTAGTGGCCTATAATATTCCATTTTTATATCTTGGATATAGAAGAATCGGCAAAACCTTTGCTGTTCGAGCTTTATTAGCGATTTTATTTCTTACGGTACTGATGCATTTTATAGAAATACCGGCATTCACCAACGATAAAGTACTTATCGCTGTATTTGGTGGCTTTTTAATGGGATTAGGGATAGGCTTAGTAATTCGAGGCGGAGGTGTGTTAGACGGGCTTGAAATCATTGCTTTTTATACAACTCGGAATTCAGGATTTTCTACAGGCGAGATCATTCTTGCTTTTAATGCGCTCATTTTTATAGTTGCAGCATTTGTATTTAGTGTAGAATCTGTAATGTATTCGTTTCTTGTGTATTTTACAGCCATGAAAACATCAGACTACGTTGTAGATGGCTTCGAAGAATTTACAGCGCTAAATATTATTTCTAAGGATTGTGAGCAAGTTAAATCCCTCATTGTAAACGATTTTAGCAAAGCTATAACAGTTTATAAAGGAGAAAGAGGCTATCTTCCTAAATCTTTTAATATAAAACACGATTGTGATATAGTAATGACCATTGTCTCCAGGTTGGAGATCCATAGATTAAAAGAAGCAATCACCCTTATAGACCCAAATGCCTTTTTCTTTGTACAACGAATTAAAGAAGTAAAAGGTGGAATCGGAAAACATACATCAAAAGATTCATTTAATGAACATATACCAACAGATCTATCCAAAGGTAATTTCGAAGCTAGAGAATAATTTGCCATCATGGCTACATTATCACAGCACAGAACACACAAAATATGTGCTGGAGCAGGCTATTTTTATTGCCGAAAAAGAGCAAGTGGAAAAAAATGATCTCTATTTATTGAAGATCGCAGCATTGTATCATGACACGGGATTTATATTTAACCGTGATGAACACGAAGCTTTAAGTTGCAAAATAGCTGCTGAAGAATTGAAGGAATATGATTTAGATACTGAAGAAATAGAACAAATTTGCGAGATGATCATGGCAACCAAGATCCCTCAAAAACCAACCTCATTTCTCGCGAATATCTTAGCAGATGCAGATCTTGAATATTTGGGAACCGATAAATTTTTGAGTTTTAGTCAAGATCTTTATCAAGAATTGCTGCATTATACTCCAGATCTAACTCAAGAACAATGGAATGAAATTCAGGTTAAATTTATTTCAAATCACCGCTATCACACTACCTACTGTAAGCAAAACCGTGAGCCTAAAAAGCAGAAGAATTTAAAAATGATCATGAAACAGCTGAACAATGCTAACTAAGCTTCGGTAAGTTTAGGTGCTAGCCATAAATATCCCATTGCGAGTAAGAAAATCCCAAAAAACCAAAGAGGATTAATTGGTTTTCTGAATTTCTGAATGTTACTTTTACTACTTGAATTCTCAAAGAACCTTCTATTCTCTTCACTAGTATTTTGTGAAAGAACAGAGTTCCATACTTCATTTTCATTCACATAATAATCTAAAGTAGCAGTGGAATCTCCATCTAAACTCAGAGAATTCCAACCCTTATTTCTAGGATAAAGCATACCCGTCCATTTATTAGAAAGATTTATATCTTGTTTTAATGGAATTTTTCCTTCAGCCGAATTAACTATGGGATTAACCATATTTGTTCTTAAGATAAACTCCAAGGGTTCATCTTTAAAAGCAATTGACATTATTGTTCTTAATTCAGAAGTAGCTTTTTTGCGTTTGCTCAAATTATCAATGATATCTGTCCAAAGGTTTTGATAAGCTTCCGAATTTCCATCCAAAATAAGTTGATAGGTATTTTTGAAAACACTGGTTCCTATCCTACCAAAACCTAGCTTATTATATGCCGCCAAAGTTTCATTTTCAGTAAAAATAATTGGCTGCAAGCCATCTTCTGGAAGAAAGTGATATGGATATTTATTGATCTGAATCTTAGATATAGAATCCAGTTGTGTTGTTGTTTTATTATCCCGTTTAAACTTTAAACTTGCTAATTCAAGTTTTGAATTGAGTAAATCTAAACTTGGCTGAATAAAAACCCCCAGGCCATTTTCCTTTATCATTCTCTTTAAAAGAGTGCTTTCACTTTTTGATAAGTTTTTTAAGGAGCCATTACCTATAACAAGCAGATCGACAGATTTTAAAACTTCTTCTGAAAACGATATTGGCTTCTTCTTTTCAATATTGAAATATTCATATTTGTAGCGGCCTGTAGTTATTTGAGTTCTTACTGAAACTTCCTGCCCAGATTGCGCTAAATAATTCTTTAAATACTTATTCTCAAAAGTTGGAAATCCTTCTATCATCAATACTTTTAAAGGAACTCTCTTCAAAACAGAAACTGGAATAGGATTTGAAGTCTGTAATTTTCCTGCGGAATCCTTCTCTATAAGCTGATACAAGAAATTCCCTTCAACATTTAACTTAGTTGAAAGCTTAAAAATCTGCTCTTTTTGGTTGCTAAGGATTACTGAATCTACTGCAATGTTGCCCGGAGCTTTGAGAACAAGTTTCGAAGCAGCTATTCGTTTTAGATATTTCCCATCTATAATAAGATCCTTACCAAGTTGATTTTTGAAATCATAACTGAGCTCAGCAATTCCACTTTTTGATCTATTTCTTAAATATTGAACTGGAAAATCCTTGAATTGCCATAGATCATAATCCTGAATTCCTTCACCTAGAATCACCAATGAAGCTATTTTCTGATTATCATCAAGGATAGCTTCGCCTTTTTCATAATTCAAAACAACTATATTCTTATTCTCTTTTTTAATACTATCAAACTGCTCTTTGTCATAACCTTCAGTTAATAAGACGGCTGTATTAATTTTACCTTCAGAAAGAAAAGTAGGTTTTAAAAAGATGAGTGCCAGAGCAACAATCGCGATAAGTCCAATCATAGATCTCAACCAAAATCGCAGAGAATTCTGGCCATTCCATTCCTTATAGACAAAAAGTGCCCATAGTAGAATTGCTCCAAACACTATGGGCCATATCCTTTCAGCATTTAAGAACACTATATCAATCATTATTTTCTAGCTCTTTAAGCATTAAACTATCCAGTTTGCTAGAATATCTTTCTACTTTATTTGGTTCCGGCTTAATCGTTCTTACAGCTTTTATTAATCCTTTTTGGATCTGCAAAAGATCTTTTTTATTAAAATTGTTTTCTTGGGTAAGCAGCTTTAGCATTTGCAAGGTTTTTAAATGCGTCCCTGGGTTTTCTATTGCAATAAGTGCCAATTCACTACCTGCTTTTTCAAAAACCAATTTTTCACTCTGAATTATTTCAGTGTTTAGATCGATCCTTTTTTCTAGGATTGCAACAGATTTTTTAATGAACGTATCCTTTTCCGCATCTTCCAAATTTTCTGATTTCTCATAATTAGTCACCTCCTCTATTTTCCCAGTTAATCTAACTTCATTTTTTATAGGAGGAGGATCAAAACCAATTCTATGAACATAAATTCTCGCACTATTTTTTATTTCCTGAAGTAACTGCAGAATTTTGTATTGAAAGGGTAAAGACTTTGCTGGTTCATACATTCTTAAATGCAGTTCTGCATCCCACATAAGATTTAAGGCTTGCCGAAGTTTACTTTTTAATGAATCTGTAAAAAGTGTAGCCTCTTCTGCATTGTCGTGATCATGGGTAAATTGTGAAAGCGGATTCTTGGATGTTTCATCAAGTTTGGCAGTTTCCTTTTTATCTACCAAATTATGATCGTTCTCTCCATCATGATCATGGGTATAATCCGCTAATGGATCTTTTCCAGATTCATCTTCCTCATGATCGGCTTCTTCATTTTGAGGATCCAAACCAGAATCTGCTTCGTCCCCCATGAATTGCCCGTATTTTAATCTAAGTGCTTTTTGATCGAAACCTAATTCATTACTTGTAGTATTGAATTGTGTTTTCGCTATTTTTTTACGCTGACTTATCAATTTCTCAGTATCAATAATCAGTTGCCTTTGACTTCTAAAATAATCTGGCATCAAGTCGACACCCATAGTTCCTTCGACTTGAAAATTGTTGGTGGTAGTATCCTTGATCGCCGCAAAATAAGTTTCGCTTCTGGCTTTCCCCTCCTTTGGTTTTTTTAGATCCAGCGCCTCTACATAGAAATAAAGCTCGTCCCCAGCTTCCATTTTAAATTTATCCAGGTCTATACTTTTAGACAGTTCCAACTGCTTAGTTCCTTTAGTAATAGCTTCCGTAAATACCAGTTTTTCCTCACGAAACTTTACAGATTCACCAGTTCCTTTACTTACAGTGGCGATTATGTATGCGTCCGAAATTCCAAAATCATCTTTGATAATCGCATTAAATGAAAAGCGCTTATCATCTGAAATTTCATAAGTTAGGAATTTTGGAATGCCTTTAATTTCAATTTCCGGAATGGCATCTTCAAATACCTCAATAGTATATAGTTTGGAAGAATATTCATTACCAGAAGTATCTTTAAATTTAAAATTATAGTACCCAGAAGCATTTAACTCATTACTTCTTGTGTACTTCTTTCCGCTTAATTTCATAGGATAACTGGTTCCCATACTTTCCATATAAACCGAATCTACCTTAATATCGAATTCCAATTCCCAAGAAACTCTAGAACCAATTAACGCTCTAATTTGCATTTCTGAAGTTTTCTTAGATGCCAAATTGGTATAAGCTGGATATTTTATGAATGCGCTTTGATCTATTAAATTTGGAGGAATCGATTTAGCTGAAACAGAATCTTTCGGTGTAAATGAAATTATTTCAGGAGAAGAATTTTGGTTCTGATTTAAAGCATCAATATTCAAAATTTGAAAATGAAATAGTAGAAAACCTGCAAAAATTAAGACTACTGAAATTATCAAAGGCTTTAAAATATCAACATCCGATTTTAATTCTGATTCTGTATTTTCTAATCTATCGCTTATTTTATGCTGCTGAAGTTTAGCAAGTCCAGATAGCTCAGATTCATTTTGAAATAATAATCCAGAACTATATTCTAATTCCTGCATTTTCGAATCTGCAACTTGGCTTATAAATTCCAAATTCATTTTCCAAGGTTTAAAAACCGTTGATCCTAGGAAAACTGCAACTATAAATACGCACACAAATACGAGAAAACTGGAAAAAACAAGACCGAAAAACGCTGCTATTCCCAAAGCATATATTAAAATCTTAAGCCAAAGCAGAAACTGCCAACGCTTTTTAAACTTTATTAATATGTCTTTTCCTTTATTCATTAGTTGTTTCTGAATCTAGATAACAATCTTTCTGTAATAATTACTGGAATAAGAAATAGCCAGAACCAGTTAGAAATATCTAACGAATTGCTACCCCTTGCTAGCTTTTCTTTATTTGCAAGATTGGGCATAAATTGTTCTCGAGGCATTACTCTTTTATCAAGTTTCGACACTTCAACATCCAACTCCTTATTTAGAGCTAAGAATGCCAGTATATCTTCTGCTAAATATTGGTTAATGCTGTTTTCTGAATTGATTTTTTTTGTGAGTAAAAATTGGTTAGCAGAATCTCCAGATACAATTAAAGAAGTGGCCAATTTATTTTCCTTATAAATTAATATAGGGCTTGTAGTTTTTGGTTTGCTTTCCTCACTCAGCCAAACAATAGCATCTGCTTTTTGAAGATCTAAGCTATCTTTATTCTTAACCTTGTGGATAATTATTTCGCGATTTACATATTCTGAGATTGCCTTGAATGCTGCCTCTAAATAGCGTTCAGATTCGGCGTAATTTTTATCAGAATAAAGCTCAAGTTGTATATTGGATTTCTTTTCTATAGGAACACCTTTGGTGGATCTAGTATTTTGAATATAGAAACTATCCTTCACGGTATTTTTAATAATTCTTAGATCATTCCCTGAGATTTGTTCTGTTTCAAAACCTAGACCTTCACTGGAATTCAGCGCTTTTAAAACCGAAATCTTACCATCTTTTTCTGAAGCTTTTAAAGCGATTTCTTCGGTTTTTCCGGGATCCAGAAATATCCATTTTATATTTTTCTGAATAGCTGGTCTTTTACCCTTTATTCCAGAAACAAATGCATTGGTAAAGATCACAATACTATCCGCTCGTAGTTCCTGCAATTCTTTTGATAATTGCCAGTAGTTAGGAGCTTCTTTTGATGCTTCAGTAAAAAGTTCTCTATCAAACTCTGGAAAGCCTTTTTCAAATAATCTAAGAGTGTTTTCAGAATTTAAAGAGTCGAATAAATTATTCATTTCCTCATATTCTAAAAGAGAAGCTTCAACAAGATAAGTGATAGGAACTTGTTGTGTAGATCGTTTAATTCTAGGTTCCGCAATAATTAGCACCAAGAGTGCGAGCATCAGTAATCTTAATAATAACAGCCACCATTCGTTTAACTGGATAGAACTGGATTGCTTTGAATCTGCCTCCTGGATCAACTTAACACTCCCGATCTTTATAGTTTTTCCCTCTTTTTTGCTCCATAAATGAATAGCAATTGGAATTGCTAACCCAAGTAAAGCCCATAAATACAAAGGAGAGAGGAAATACATATTAGATCAAGTTATTTCTTTTCTTTAAAAATCCTTGTAAAGCTTCGGCTATTGGTTCATCCATCCTAAAAAGCTGATAGGTAATCCCATTGCTAAGCATAGTTTCCTTGTTCCTTTTCAAAGTAGCCTCTAAAGATTGGAGATACTTGGGTTTTGCTTCTTTGGTATCTACTTTCACCCGTGCACCGGTTTCAAGATCTTCAAAAGTTAGAGTGCCTTTATAATCAAATTCCAATTCATTTTTGCTCATTAAATGAAAAACAACCACTTCATTTCTAGACGTTTTCAAGCGTTTAATTAGATCGGTAAGCTCTTCATCTTGCTCATACATATCTGTAATAAAAAAGATGAGTTCTTTATGTCTTCTATCGTGTAATTTCTCTGTTAGAGTAGGGTCTGATGGCCACTTTCCTTCATTTTTAATATTTATAAGTTCCAGTAGCAACCTATTATAATGCTGTTTTTGAACCTTCGGATAAATACTATGCAATTTTTTATCATTAAGTGCGAAAAGACCAACGGCATCTCCTTGGTTTTGAGATAAGTACGCCAAGGAAGCAATCAAAACTCGAGCAAGATCCATTTTTTCTAGTCCGTTTTCGGTATGAAGCATCGAGTTGCTCGCATCTAGAATAAATTTTACTGAAATATTAGTTTCCACTTCAGATTGCTTAACAAAATATCTCCCAGATCGCGCCAGCATTTTCCAATCTAAGGATCTAAGGTCGTCACCGGGCTCATATCCCCGATATTGACTGAATTCCATTCCTCCTCCAACTTTTCTACTATGATTTAGGCCATTTAAATATCCATCTACAACTACTCTAGCTATAAGTGCTAATCCTGAGACCGTTTTAATGATCTCTGGTTTAAGTAATTGTTGATAATCTTGTTTCACTTAATTCGAATTTTTGGAACCTATTTTGGTTGAATTCAGTAACTCTTTGGTAACATCATCTGAAGTAATTCCCTCTGCTTCTGCCTTAAAATTGACGATTATCCGATGTCTTAAAACAGGATAAGCAACATGCTGAAGATCTTCCAAGGTTACCGCAAGTCTTCCATTTTGTAAAGCGCGAGCTTTAGCCGTAAGTATCATTGCTTGACCTGCGCGTGGTCCAGCACCCCAGTTCACCCATTCTTTCACATACGAATTTTGAGATGTCTCTGGCCGAGTAGCACGTATAAGTCTGCTTACAAAAGATACCAGATCGTCACTTATTGGCACTTCTCTAACCAATTCTTGAAGGCGCAGTATTTCTTCTCCGGTTATTACAGGATTTACTTTTTCATTTTTAGCTCCCGTTGTTCTTTTAAGGATGTTTGTTTCCTCAATTTCATTTGGATAGCCAATCTTTATATAAAATAAAAACCGATCCTGCTGTGCTTCGGGTAGTGGGAAAGTTCCAGATTGCTCTATAGGATTCTGAGTTGCAAGTATAAAAAATGGCTTATCTAAAGCATAGGTCTTTCCAGAATAAGTAACTTCAAATTCCTGCATTGCTTCTAATAAAGCAGCTTGCGTTTTTGGTGGAGTTCTATTTATCTCATCGGCAAGAATAATATTTGCGAAAATTGGTCCTTTATTGAATTCGAAAAATTTTCTACCAGTAGTATGGTCTTCTTCCAAGATCTCTGTACCAATAATGTCTGAAGGCATTAGATCTGGTGTAAACTGAATTCGTTTAAATCTCAAATGAATTGCTTGAGACAGCGTTCTAATCATCAAAGTTTTTGCAAGACCAGGAACTCCTTCTAAAAGCGCATGACCACCGGCAAGGAAGGTTATTAGCAGCTGCTCTACCGTTTCATCCTGCCCAATTATAACTTTTCCGATCTCTCGTTTTAGATCTTTTAGCTTACCCGTAAGAGTTTCAATTTCGAGACCTAAAGTTTTTAAATCTGTATCCATATGTTATTGTTTATGAAGTAAGCGCATACATTACAATGTTTACTGCAAATCGTGTATTATCTATTTTATACCAACGTTTATTTCTAAAATCGTAATCCCATTCACACCCATAATCCTTATTGCTGTATAACACTCCTATTCTTCCATTTATAACTATTGCCTTAAGATAGTCATGCACAAGATCGTCTCCCCAGCCATTTAGCTCTTGAGAAGTGGTTGGCGGGCCATCTTTAAACTGAAAAAAAATTGTGTAGATCTCGTGAGAATTCGGGATTTTTTGAAGCGCTGAGTTACCAAATATCTCTTCCATTTGCCGTTCGAAAGATTTTGCAAATAAACCATCTATATCATGGTTGCAATCGTCTGCAAACACAAAACCTCCATTTTCTACATACTTTTTGAAATTTTCTCGCTCTTTTTTAGTGAATTCAACCAGCTTATGACCCGAGATATAACAAAAAGGACATTTAAAAATCTCGTCGCTACTTAAGCTGATGATGTTCTCTTCAGTTTTAACCTTTAAGGTGGTGTATTCAACTAAAGAATTAAGCAAATTAGAAGGCATTCGCTGATCTACATCCCAATCTCCGGATTCATATTGTAGGCGTGTGAAAAAGAATTCGTTATTGAAAATCAATTTGGTAAAATATATGAATGAAATAATTCATTAAAGATGCTGAAATAAATTCAGCATGAAGCGATGCAAAAAAAAATTTTAGCAATAAAGAAGAATAAATCCAGATTTAATAAATAAAAACTGGTTGTAATAAATGAATCATTACAACCAGTTATATAAAACTATTTTCTTCTAAACAGCATCAGATAAACTAGTGAATGTGAAATCTCTCACCTTCATATAAGGTACTAAATTTCCATTTATTCTCACTTGTTGTCCTAACTCCTCTAAATTGTTCAGCATGATAATAGGACTTTCATTAAATCTGAAATTCTTTACAGGATATTTGATCTGACCGTTTTCAATATAAAAAGTACCATCTCGAGTTAATCCAGTATAAAGCAAGGTTTGTGGATCTACACTTCTTATATACCAAAGTCTGGTAACTAATATTCCCTTCTTGGATCCTTTAATAAGTTCATCTAAAGATGCACTTCCGCCTTCCATGATAAAATTGCTAGGAAAAGGCACAGGCTCTACTCCCTTTTGCGATGCCCAATATCTATCGTATGCAAGATTTTTCACCACACCGTTTTCTATCCAACTCGTCTTTTTTAAAGGTTGCCCGTCTCCATTCCATGTTGCCGTTGGTACTTCTTTGTTCAATGGATCCGACCAAATATTTACACGTTCGTCTACGATCTTCATTCCCATTTTAGTTCCACCATCTTTGGACATGAAACTTCTTCCTTCATCTGCAGTTCTTGCATTGAAAGAACGAGCCATATTTCCTAAAAGTTCTTCTGCAGCTGCTGGTTCTAAAATAACGGTATATTTTCCAGGTTCAATAGCCTTGGCTTCTCTAGACATTACGGCTTTATCTATAGCGATATTAGCAACTTTATCTGCATCGAATTTCCCGATATCGTTAAAATCTCTAGAAACCCATCCAGAACCTGTACCATCATTAGTCCTCATTGTTACCGTAAAATCTACATTTGTAGCTTTATTGTAAGCAAAAAGTCCGTTAGAGTTTAACATAGCGCTAAATCCTGCGGTATCATTAAGAAAACCAGCTGCAGTAACATCTTTGGCAGATGCGGGCTCTATGCTGCTTGCAGCAACTTTTGCGCGATATTCAGGTTGAATATTTGCAGTCGCTTCAACATAACTATTCGATTCATCATAAGTTTGTGGTCCTAAAGGAGCCATAAATTCTGGATTTTCCGGAGAAAATTGAGCTAATTCTTCAGATCTTTTAACCACTTTTTCTAAAGAAACATCGTCAAATTCGTCTATAGTAGAAACCCCAGATTTTTTTCCGAAACTAGAGGTTACCGCTAAGGTTTGGTTGGATTGGTGTCCTGCGGTAGAAACTGTATTTCGGGCATAACGTATATTGCCACTTTCACTCCCACCAATATTTATTTCGCAAGCATCGGCTGTAGAAAAGCTTAATGCTTTTTCTAAGATCTTCCTTGCTTCTTCTTTTGTATATATTGCCATTTTGCTATTATCTTAATTTAGAAATAATTATTAAACCGTTCTACCAGTATTAATCACGTTTACGTCATTAAATCTAGCTGTACTGCTTCCGTGAGAAACGGCACTTACTTGAGACGGCTGCCCTTTTCCATCGAAGAAAGATCCAAACATGCGATAATCATCCTTGTCACAAATCTTTACGCAAGAATTCCAAAATTCTTGAGTATTAGATTGATAAGCAACATCGTCTAACATTCCCACGATCTCACCATCTTTAATTTCATAGAAAACGGTACCTCCAAATTGGAAATTATAACGTTGCTGATCTATAGAATAAGAACCTCTTCCGGCAATGTAAATTCCCTTCTTCACATCCTTGATCATTTCTTTTACCGAATATTTGTCTTTTCCTGGCTCTAATGAAACATTAGGCATACGCTGAAACTGAACATCATTCCAACTTTGCGCATAACAACATCCATGAGATTCGTTTTGCCCTATCATATTCACTTGATCGCGAATAGCTTGATAGTTGGTTAAAACTCCATTTCTCACTAAATCCCACTGTTTAGTTTTTACTCCTTCATCATCATATCCAACAGCTCCTAAAGATCCTACCTGAGTTTTATCTGCAACCAGATTTACGACATCGCTACCATATTTAAAGTCGCCAGATTTCCACTTATCCAAAGTGGCAAAACTAGTTCCCGCGTAATTGGCTTCATATCCTAAAACTCTGTCTAGCTCCAAAGGATGCCCAACAGATTCGTGAATAGTTAATCCCAAATGATTAGGTTCTAACACAAGATCATATTTCCCAGGTTCTACAGATTTTGCAGTAAGCATTTCTTTAGCCTGTTTAGCAGCAATGGTTGCATCTTCAACCATATCGTAACTATTTCTGTATAATTTTAATCCGGCTGGACCTTCCAATTTCTCAGATTCCAAACCATCCATATACTCATATCCCATTCCCATAGGCGCACTCATGGCTTCTCTGGTTTTAAACTTTCCTGCATCACGATCTATGGCAGTTACTCCAAATGTTGGCCAGATACGATGGATATCTTGATCTATATAAGAACCATCTGTAGAAGCAAAATATTTTTGCTCATTCACCATAAACAATGCAGAATTCACAAAATTGGCTCCGTTGTTCATTGCTGCTGCGTTCGCACTCAATAAAAGTTCTACTTTTTCTGAAACTGGAACTTCCTTAAAATCTTTTTTGATCGGGGTTTTCCATGAAACTTCTCCGTAGGCCTCTACTGGTGCAAGTTTTACTGGATCCTTCTGGATAATTGAATTTGCTTTTGCAATTGCAACTGCTTGATCTGTTGCTTTTTTAATCCCTGCTTCGGTAACATCGTTTGTAGATGCAAACCCCCAAGTTCCATTAGCAATTACACGAACTCCTATCCCGAAAGACTCGGTATTTACAACGTTCTGAACCTTGTCTTCTCTTGTAAATACATACTGATTTAAATATCTACCTATCCTTGCATCGGCATAGGTTGCGCCCAAAGATTTGGCTGTATTTAATGCAATATCTGCTAATTGCTTTTTGATCGCGATATCCATTCCAGGTTCTAGCAATGCTTCCGCAGGAATGTTACTCCCCATAAATTGCATTGGTAAGAATAGAGCTCCCGCTCCTAATCCTGTTAATTGAACAAATTTTCTTCTTTCCATAAAAAACCTCCTACTTTTTGATTGAATGAATTGTACTATATAATTCTAAAAATTTTAATTCTGAATTTAAAAAAACATCGATTGACATTTTATTCAATAATTACAGATTCCGATAATGTTAGTATTATAACTAAATATGAAAGGAAGTTTAATAATTAAGTGAAGTTGACGAATGCAATATGATAGTTTTTCTTAATAAAATCCTAAAATAAGAAATATATCTCAATAATCTGAAGTTTTGAGAAAGGTGGATAAAAATTATTCGAAACTTAAATTAGAAAGAGATAAAGTATATTCTCTTTGCTGAAATTATTTGAAGAAGCAGCATTCTCACAAAAGTATTAACCCAAAACTTATTAGAGAATTGCATTTGCAAAAATATTTTACACAGCAACTAATTCCTCGTTAAAGAAAATACTACGAGTTTCAATAGTTCTTAGATAACTATTCAAGATCTTATGGGTGTGGAAAGTGGATTCCTGAAGCTGCAAAAATGGTTCATATGCATCAAAATTAGCTATTTCAATTTCCTGATCTATAAAACCATAGCCTTGGTATCTTCCTTCTTTAACCAGAATAAAAGCATCTTCTTCAAAATGTCTTCCTTTCTCTTTGATCACATAAGTGGTTTTTTCGACTCCAAGAGAACTAATAGCTTCTAAAACCTTTAAATTATATTGGTCTACAGACTCGTCATCTTTGCAGATTCCCTCGCAACTATTTAATCTGTAATGGGAACATTCCGATACATTGGTTTGAAGCGTGCAATATTTAGGACATAATTTATAGGTATCACATAATTTTTCCAAAGTTTCAACTGCCTGTGACCTATTATAAAAAGTACCTACCGAATCTTTAATTCGAGTTGTCTTTCCTACGGCTAACTGAATAACCCCTTTTCTGTTCACATAATTCAGAATCTGATAAGTGATTCCAGGTCGTTTTTGGGCAGTATTAAATTTTGGATAATGCTTTCTAATGTATTCTGCTTCCAGTAAAAGAGCGATCAATTCATTCCCAGTGCATTCATGGTCTATATGGTAGGTTTCTTGTCCCAATAGATATTCCTTCGTTTTTCTATTGTAAAAATGAGAAAGCACCCGTTTTTTAATGTTTTTGGACTTCCCCGCATAGATCACTTTTTGATGCTTATCCTTAAATAAATAGATACCTGGAGTTTCTGGCAATTCCTCGAATACCTCGGCATTTAAATGTGGTGGAAGCGTGGCGTTTTTGGAAGATGGATGCAAAAAAGATCTAAATATCACCCCTTCTTCATCTAAAGAAAGCAAGCGTTGAAACAAAATCACCGTGGCATCTGTATCTCCTTCAGCGCGGTGCCTGTTGCTTATAGGTATATTAATCGAATCACATAATCTCCCGAGACTATAAGAGAATAATCCTGGAATAAGCTTTCGGGACAAACGAACCGTACAAAGTTTTTTTCTGTTGAATTCATATCCGATTGCCTGAAACTCATTTCTAAGCACATTATAATCGAAGTTCACATTATGTGCTACAAAAATAGCATCTCGTGTAAAAACATCTATTTGCTTAGCAACTTCATGAAATTTAGGAGCATTTGCTACCAGATCATTATCTATGCCTGTAAGGGCAGTGATCTGCGGCGGAATAATTTTTTCAGGATTTATAAGACTGGTGTATTTATCTTGCACTTCGCCATTTTTCAGTAGAACGATACAGATCTCTGTTAATCTGTTACCTTTCATACCACCACCAGTGGTCTCCACATCTATTATAGCAAAAGTTCTATCCTTCATATTCCATAAGCTAAGAATACAAATATATCACGTTTTTGGAATATATCCTATATATTGGAATAATTCCTACAAAATTTTTGTTTTAAGTGATCTTTGGCCTTAGAAATACTACTCTAATACAGTTCTAATAAGCCAGTCGGTTTTAGAAACACCGTCTTGTGCTGTTATTGTGAGTAATTTACTTCCAGAATTTAGATCGATAGTGGTATTGGAAGCGATAGAACTTTTAGCTTCAAAGGGTACCTTAAAATTGATCTTTACGTTAGCAAGATCCTTGTCTTTAGGGAATCTCACATATACTTCCTTATTATCCCAATTCACGATACTCTGCTTAAGTTCACCTTCAAAATTAAGATCATAAATACCTGAATTACTTATTGCTATCCCTTTAGCATCCGGAGCATTTAAGCTTTTTATTTCTTCTGCGCTCATAGAGTAATTTCTCAACTGCAAGGAGCTTAGATAAAATTCGGCTGTTTCGTTATCATCATCAGAAAATAGAAGAAAACCTTGATCCTGGCCGCCTGCAAAAACATTGTATACAGACCATCTTCCACCTTCAATTTTATTTTCTCCAACAAAAATACCATTCACATATTTTTTGATCGCATTTTCAGAAACAACAATCCCCAATCTGTACCAAGTTTCAGGATTTAATTTTTTATGATATTCGTTGCTTATACCAATTCCTTTTGGACCAATAAAAAGTTCGGCATCGTTTTCATTATCTGAATTTGACTGATAGATGCTTATCAACTTATTCTCACTTTCCTTCGGAATATAAATATCCATAATCAGTGAAAAATTGTAATGTAATTCCTCGTTTACTCCTGAAGTAAAATTGGTGAAAATGAACAAACCGTTTTGAGGATCGAATGCTGGAACCTTGATCACATTAGGTTTGATACCGTTAATTGTTTTTATTCCGAAAGTATCTGAATTTCCATATAATACAGGTTGATATTTCTCCTTTTTGTTATAATTGAAATGTCTTAATTGGCTCCCAACACCAAGTGAAGTTAGATCTGCATTATCAAAGGTCCAATTCCCTGTTGTAAATTGAATGGGTTCAATTTTTAACTCTTCATTATTGCACAAGGCTTTTAATGCCGAGGTGGCCACATCAGATTCTACCCCATCTATTCCTCTTTTTTTCATCTTATCTATTTCAACAAGATCATTAGAGGTAAACACCCAAACCTCCGCATTATGTTCATGCACTTTATTAAGGAACATTTTAAAATCTTCGTTCGTATCGTCTAGGGCGTAGGTATAGTAAGTTTCAAAGAACATACAACCAAGGTCTATTAGTTCTTTGTAAAAATTATCGTCGGATGGATCTTCCGGCAATCCTCCAAAATATACAAATGGCGAATCGGGACAATATTTTTTATATGCTCTAGCTTCCTCTAAATTTGCAATTGCAGATAACAATCTATTAGGATTCACCTTTGTCTTTTCAAGTGCTTTTCCCATTAGCTCCACATCAAATTTCTTGGTGTCCAGATACAGGTGAGCATCGTATTGTTCGGCTAAAATTAAAGCTTCTTCCAAAGTTGCAATTTTAGTTCCTTTAAATTGGCTGCCTTTCCAGCTTCCAAAATCAAGTTCCAAAAGTTCAGCATACGAAGAAGAAACTACATATCCATTCCCACTGCTAGCCCTATACATAGTTGGCTGATCATGATAAAGCACATACACATCGTCTGATGTAACATTAATGTCTATCTCACAGTATTTAATCCCTCGTTTAAAGGCTTCTTCTATACTTAATAAAGTGTTTTCTGGATATACATCGGAATAGCCACGATGACCAATGGCGTTAAAATCGCACGCATCATAATTATAGGTAGGAATGCTTTTTTGTGCAATCACATAACTAGTAACTAAAAGGCTAAGGATGCTGGCATAATAATGTTTTATCATCTAATACAATTGGGAGCTAGAAAACTTGTTGATTTCCTTCAGTTTATGATCTATAAAAATATCGATCATAAAATCTGTTTCCAAATGTAATATTATTTTTCATGTAATTTTTTATCTGAATTCTGATGCCAAACTTCTAAAAAACACCTCATACGAAATATTCACAATTCATGAGAATTGCGCAAAACCTATAAAAGAAAAGAACTAACCAAAACCCTAGTAGTTAATAGGTGTTTTGGTTAATTTCCTTTCCTTCCCGAACTATATATTAAAAAGAGCGTGATTTCATAATGGTTTGCTATTTAAAATGCGAAGCCAAAGCCTATATTAAAGGTGAAACCTGAAAGCAATGGCTTCAAATATTCTTGATCCTCTAAACTATAGATAGTTGATTCGCGAGATCCATCTGAATAAACGGTTTCTGAAGTAACGGTTTTCGGAATTGGTTTAAACGAATAACCAACCTCTGGTCTAAAATAAAATAAACCTCCCAAACGTGCACCAACCTTTAGGTTTACAGTACTGTGTTTCACATCATAATATTCAATTGCTGAAGCTTCCTCATTATTAGAATCTGATTCATAACTCATAGCTCCGTTAAACTTGATCGAGCTATAACTTAATCCCGAATACAAGCCTTTTCCAGGCTTGAAAAAATAATAATTTGCTCCCAGATCTAAAAAGGAATAATCCAAATTATCGGTATCATTACCAGATAGATCTTCTGTATTAAACCAATCCGATTTAAATTTTGAATAATCCATATTCGCACTAAGTTTATTATTTAATAAAGGAGTTAGATACTCCACATTTCCACCTAATAAATTTGGAAAACCTAATTTCACTCCAAATCTAATAGGCCGAAGTTTCATTTCTTTTTGAAGGTTTTTTCCTTTTATAGGATCTGCCTCCTGAGCAAAAGTTAAGGTTGTAAATAGTAACAGCAGAAAAACGGAGAATAGAAGGTTTAGAGATTTCATGATTTCAAATTGGTGTTAGTTACAAAGCCCTTGAATTTCTATTTATGTAGAATAACTTGCGTTATTCATTTAGAAAGCAAAAGTTCTATTATAAAATTAATTTGAAATTGGAATATTCACAATACCCACATGTGGGTATTTTTGAATCTATTTATCTAAAATAGTGATAGTTAAGTTTTAAAATTAAGATATTTAGAGAATTATCTCTACGGAAAAACTAATATTTAGAATCTGCTCTAGAACTAATTATGGTTTCTTTTTCGGTTTGGAAATTCCGGCACGAGTCATCACTCCCCAAGATTTTCTTCCTCTTAATAAGTCCAGGTTCCCCATTACGGCAGACCACATAATTACCGGATGATAAATTAAAGGTTCTAATATTGCGGTTCCTATAAGACGTAGGATATAACTCGGTTTTTTATACTGCTGAAAAGAATATTCTTCGAAGAATAAAGCAGTTACCGAAAATAAGATTGCAAAACTATACACCGCCAAAAACAAGGTTAAAAAGACTTGCCAGTTTATTTGTCCTATCACAAGAAGGAATAAGAAGAAAAGCACTCCTGTAAACTCTATCAACGGAGCTAACCATTCAAAGAAGAACCAAAATGGGGTGCTAAGCATTCCCAAGATCTTATACTTTGGGTTAAACATCATTTTTTTATGGATCCATAGAGTTTCCGCTGTTCCTCTCGTCCATCTGTTTCGCTGTCTTTGCAAGATCTTCCAAGTTTGTGGCACTTCTGTCCAGCATAAAGGATCTGGGACAAAACCTACAGTATAAGGCACATTTCGCTCTTGCATCATACGGCGCATTCTAACCAGAAGCTCCATATCTTCACCAACGGTTTCGGTATTATAACCTCCGGCTTCTATTACGGTTTGTTTATCGAACATTCCAAAGGCTCCAGAAATAAGCAATAATCCATCTATTCTGGACCAAGCCATTCTTCCCATTAAAAATGCTCTAAAATATTCTAATACCTGAACGCGGGCTACAAATGATTTTGGAAGTTTCACTTCTATCAACCTGCCATCTTCAATAATACAAGAATTAGCAACTCTAATAACGCCTCCGGAAGCTATCACCTTATTCCCATTATTCAAAAATGGTTTGATGAGCTTCAACATTGCGTCATTCTCCAAGATACAGTCTACATCTATACAACAGATCACAGAATTCTGACAAATATTGATACCGGTATTTAAAGCATCTGCTTTTCCTCCATTCTCTTTATCGATCAAAGTAAGACTCCTGAAAGCCCTGTTTTTCGACTTATAAATTCCTTTAATTTTTTTTGAAGGAATAAAATCATGAAAGAGAATATCGCGCTTTTCTAATTCATAAGCATCTATTAAGAGTTGCATAGAATTATCGCTACTTCCATCATTTATAATTACAATTTCGAAAGAAGGATAGTTTATGGTAAGTAAGGACCTTACATTTTCTACAATGTTTAAACCTTCATTAAAAGCTGGCGCTAGAATAGATATTGCAGGTAAATTGAGGGATTGCAATAAAGCAATATCATCTTCAAAATTATTACGCCGTTTGTAATCGCGAATTTCTATAAGGGAAAATATAGCGGTAAAAAGATACCCACAGCTTATAATTGACCCATATATTAAGAAAAGCCAACTCGCAATTTCTGTAAACTGATTGAATGCTCCGCCCATCTAGATTCCCAACTTCTTTTCCAAGACAAATTGTGAATAAATTTGATCCTTTTTATCTGGTGCAAAGCCTTGTTCAATATTAAGATATTTTATCCTGAACTCCCAATCCCCTGGAAGTATTTGTTCTCCTATTTCCTGAAGATCTTGATAACTCCCTTGTTCCTTTATAGCATCTAATATTTCTAATTTTATTATTCTCGGTTTCGAATTAAAATCTGGAATTATAAGCGGGATCAATTCCTGATATTCCAGTAAGGTTAAAGACCTGATAGCTTCGCATTTTATAATATCATTTTCATGTTCCAGAAATGGCAATAGTTTATCTATGTGCTCAAACTGATTATATCTTGCTATCATTCTAATTGAAAATTCTACAACACTTAAAAGATCGTGATGCAACCATTGTGAAAAGTCTGGAGCTTCACCTTTGTAAAAGTTCTTCAGTGCATTTTCTATATAAATTTGTTGCCAAGTGGTAAGCGGTATTACTGTTTTATTCAGAAATTGTAAGGGATTGTTGTCAGATAGCTTTAAAAAATAAAGTTGTGACTGTTGTCTAACTTCATTTCTAGATACGTTTAAATAAGTGTCTATTTTATTGATCGGCACTTTTATACTAAGTTCTGAAAGTGCATTAATAGCGCGAGCTGTAGTAAACCAACTTCCTTTATTGAGATCTTTTAAAGTAAAATCTATAAGGTCTAGCTTGTTAAATAAATATTCTAGCTCTCTGGCCGATTCACCTTTTAAATTTTCATGAAAATGAAGGATTTCCTTGATGGTAACCTTAATTTCTAACGAAGTTCTTAAATGCTCTTTTTTAAAGGTAGCGATCTCGAGTTCTTTATCGAAATCTTCATCGAAAAGAAAAGAATTCAGAAAATCTATTAAGAGTAACTTTTGCTGCCGCTTCTTTTCATTTCTGTATAGCTTATAAATGCGAATCCAGATAATCGCCACAAAGAAACATACCGCACAGGTAAGAAAGAAGATAATAAAAACAATATTCAACTTCATAACCCAAGGGATCTCCTGGTTTAAGAATTCGAAATCGTATAAATTAATATCCATCATTGCTAGGGGCGCTATTATGTAGTTTTAAAAGCTGTTGTATCTCTTGAAATAACTATTATTGAAGGAATTGCCTAGGTTTTGCTCAATAATCTCTTAACGCGAAGAGAAAGCTCGTTAGGACTAAAAGGTTTTGTAATAAAATCGTCTACGCCCATGTTAAAGGCTTCCATGATTATGCTTTCTTGAGTTGAAGTAGAAAGTACTATTATTGGCGTATTTGGAGTATGCTTTTTTATATAACTAATCAATTCGTTCCCGGTAACAAATGGCAACATAAGATCGGTTAGAATTAAATCGAATTCAGTTTCCTTCAACTGCTTCATTGCCTCTCTCCCATCTTGAGCGATCACCACATTATTTCCATCTTTCGTGAGTTTAAATTCCAACGATTTTATCACCATCGGGTTATCCTCTATCACCAAAATTTTCTTCATTATCTTAAATTTAACTCGGGGAAATCTTTTATTAATTGATTGTTGATATTATTAAACACC
>CAZWSP010000008.1:0-42902 GCA_964636585.1 uncultured Antarcticibacterium sp. | reverse complement strand
AAATAACAACAATTGTTCCAAGATTTCTACGGTTTGAATGTTGTTATCGTGCAATAAGATTACTGATCCGGGTTTTATTTTTTTAATGATCCTTTTTAAAATATAATTTTCAGAACTTAATACAGCATCATACGATCGCACATTCCATCCAACCACCTGATGCTGCGTGATCTTTAAAGCTTCTTTGATCTTTGGGTTTATAATTCCGAAAGGTGGACGGTAAAGCCTTAATCTAACTCCTCCCGTTTTTAAAGCAATTACATTACAACTATTTATTTCTGAAATTATTTGAGATCTGTTTAGAAAGCCCATTTTTCTTGTATGTGAAAAAGTGTGATTCCCTACTAAATGTCCTTCCTCAATAATTTTCTTGAAGATGTCTGGATTGGCTTCAATATTTTTTCCAATACAAAAGAAGCTCGCCTTAGCATTGTATTTTTTAAGTAACTCAAGGATTTGTAGCGTATTTTCAACAGGACCGTCATCAAAGGTCAATGCTACCTCATTTTTATCATGATTCTTAACTCCATTATTAGCTCTAACAAAAAAATTCCATTGAACATTAGTAGATATTATCAGAAGAAATATAAGATACAACACAGATGCCGATAGTAACCACCAGATAGATATCACTTCAAAATAAACAGCTAGTATTCCAAAAAGAAAGAAGCAAATTACTACGATATTTAGGGGTTTATAATTCAAACTTTTCGAAGCAGAATTACACTATGAGTACAATTGTCTTGAGATAAATTATATAGTAGCGCCAATTTAGGGTCTTTTGATGAAACCGAATTCAATTTTAAAATATCGGGAACTACATTGTTTTTAAAGATCTTACAAGTAAGCCACATGGCAAATCCGGTAACAGTATTAAAATCTCCAACTAAGTGTTTATAGACTAAAGTAGCCGAATTCATAAATAAGCCATTTTCTAAATGCTCATAGGTTCTATCCTGAATTTGATCTCCATTCTTACCTAAAAGAACCTGATCAACCTCTTCAATAGAGCAGTTGTTTTTCTTCAGGAATTGCTGAATTTGGACTGAAATATTGGAGATTTCTTTTTCTTTAAATTTACAAACCTCCACTAGTTCAACATCATTACTATCATTTTTTTCTGCTGAAATACTGAAAAAGAAGGCTCCTTCTGAAGTAATAGTTCCAATTGAAGCTTGATCGAAAAGATCTAAATTGCGAATCTCTTTCTGCTTCAGAAAATTATTTAAATAAGAAAAACTCGTGATCTTTGTAGAAACTTCATCAACACCACCAACCAAAACATTTTTAATTTCAGGATCTTCTTCTAATAATAAAATGGCATCCAAAAATGCAGATTCTAAAGAAATATCTTCTTGCGTGTAGGTTACATTATAACCGGTGCATTTTAAATTCAATGCAATTTGCCCTCCAACCGTATTGTGAGTAGATTGTATAAAGGAAGTTGGAGTTAATAAGTCTTCTTCTTGATCTAAAACTGCTTCCAGAAACTTCTCGGTGTCCTGCTTACATCCTTCCCCGGTTGCCGTGATAATTGCATCCGGCATAGTTTTATTTGCATAAGCCAAGGCATTCTTAGCAGCAAAAAGGCCCATCTTAATCGCTTTAGACATTCTTCTTAAAGCCATTGCAGGAATCAAATCCTTATAATCTACAGGAACTGCGTGAAAAATATTGCTCGAATATTCTAATGGTTTATTGCTGAAAATAGCATCTTCTGTTTGTGCAGAGATCCCAGAAACCCCATTAATATAAACAGCCTTACCCATTTTTACTGAAGATTAAAGATGTGCAGTTTCCTCCAAATCCAAACGAATTAGATAAAACATGTTGCATGGAAACCGACCTCAAATTGGTTACAGGTTTTAAATTAGTTTCTAGCATTGCTTCAGTAAAATTGAGATTTGCAAACTGCTTGTCATTTTGTAAACTCAAAATACTAAAAACCGCTTCTAAGGCTCCTGCTGCTGCCAAGGTATGTCCGGTAAAAGCTTTTGTGGAGCTAAACGTAGGAATTTCACTTCCAAATATTCTTTCTATGGCAATACTTTCAGAAAGATCGTTATTTTTAGTAGCCGTACCATGAGCATTTATATAATCTATTTCAGAAGTTTTAAGTCCTGAAACTTGAATGGCTTTTTTCATCGCTAAAAAAGCGCCTTCCCCAGTTTCAGAAGAAGCAGTTTGATGAAAAGCATCATTAGCATTTCCATAACCAATAATTCTCCCTAGTACCTTTTTTTCATTTAATAAATGATCTGCTTCCAGTACCAAATATGCTGAGCCTTCTCCTAAATTTAGTCCATTTCTGTATTCATCAAAGGGTTTACAAAGCTCTTCAGAAAGTATTTTCAAGGTATTAAAACCATTTAAAGTAAATTTTGTGAGACAATCTGTCCCGCCAACGATCACGCGGTCTAGTTTACCCGATTTTATAAGCCTTGCTCCCATCATAATGGCGTTAGCACCAGATGAACATGCTGTGCTTATAGTAGAGGAATACCCATTTATATTAAAATAGCCTGAGATCTGAGATGTGGTAAATCCTGGATGTTGTGCTCTTATAAATCTTCTATTTTCCTCCGAAGATTCATAATTGTTATAATATTCTTCGGTAGCATCGATACCTCCAACGCTACTGCCAGAAATTAATCCCATATTATAAAGTTGTTCTTTATCTAACCTAGAATTTGTAACAGCTTCTTTAATTGAAAAGATTGCTAATAAGGCAGCTCGCGTATAAGAATGACCAAAAGATAATTGCAGTTCCTCTTCTAAGTCGAGATTGCTTCTCTTTATCTCCCCAACCGGTAAATTTTTATGTTTGGTATCTAAAAGTTCTGGAAAGGAAATTCCGTGTTTATTAGAAAGAAGCGCCTTGTAATTGGATTCTATCCCGAAGCCAAGGGCAGATGTAATACCCATTCCAGTAATGGCTACCCCTTTATTCATGTATTATTTAGTTCGGTGAGTCTCTATGTACGTTGCCATTTTATTGATCGAAACAAAAATTTCCTTTCCTTGATCTGGATCGGTTAATTTAATTCCATAATCTTTTTCTAAAAGCACGATTAATTCAAGGGCATCAATAGAGTCAAGTCCTAAACCATCACCAAATAAAGATTCATCGTTATCTATTTCTTCCACACTAAGTTCTTCCAGATTCAGTTGTTCTATGATACTCTTTTTTAATTCTGTTCGTAAATCATTCATTTTCAAACAAGTATAATTTTTTGAGGTTTTCTATGCTAAATGGGATTGCTCCCTTTTTTGTAACAAGGCATAAAAATACATCATATTCATCATTTTTCACTTCTATCCATCCACAAACAACACTTTCGGCTTTATTATTATCTATTAAAACCGAGGTGTAATCATACAATAACCGGGCATTGAATTCATTTTCAATAAAAAATGCATTTTCACTTTTTAGTCCAAACTTTATACTGATCTCCCCTAGAACAATATTTGGTAAGGTGTACACGAATACAGCCGGAGAAACCATAGCTTGTATAGTTTGCTGATGTTTAAGATCTGTATTGTAACTTGAAGATGCATTCGATAAAACCAAACCTGTATCATCTGAATAATCTTCATCCATCAACAATATAGAAGATGATAGAATTCCCATTTTACATAAATCATCCATTTTATGAAATTTGGGATAATTGATGGGTAATTCTTTATATGACTCCTTCAGAAAAGAAGAAACGGTAGTGTTCGCTTCAGATTTATAAAGCAATTTACCATTCTTATAAATTTGAGATTTTCTAATATGCACGTAGCTGGATATGAAATAGTGATCTTTATTCATCCCCATGCTTTTTAAGCACTAAAACCATATTACAACCACCAAAGCCAGAGGCGGTTTTTAATGCATATGTTAATGCTCTTTTTTCTGTATGCTGAATAATATTTAGCGGAATGGAAACTCCTAGTTCATCAAAATTATGAGAAGCAAATAACTCATTATTCAACAAACAATGTTTAGTTAGGATCGTTTCCACCAAAGCTGAAGCCCCTAAAGTATGACCATATAATCCTTTATAACTATTTACTGAAGTATTTGCCAAACCGGCTCTATTAAACGCAATGGCTTCCATTTCATCGTTATAAGTTGTAGCCGTTCCATGAGAAGAAATATAATCGATATCCTCTGCTGAAAGCTGTGCCTCCTTTAAACTATTCGAAATACTTAAAAAAAGGCCTTCCCCGTTTTTTGAAGGTCCAGAAATATGATTGGCATCATTAGCAGAAGCTTCACCCAAAATAGAAACTTGGGACTCACTTGATTTATTTCCATTGATATATATTGCTGCTGCTGCTTCTCCAATACTAATTCCATTTCTGTTTTTAGAAAATGGTTTACACGGATTGTTGCTTAAGGCTTGAAGTGATTGAAACCCAGAAATAACAAAATCTGAGACAACATCTCCCGCAACTACTATCGCCGAATTAAATTTTCCTGCCTGAATAAATCTTTTAGCCATGATAACCGCCAAGCCTCCAGAAATACAGGCATTAGAAAGAATAATGGGAAGAGATTTAAATTTGAAAAATTCCTGAATTACTTTGGCTAAGGAATTCAGCGAAAATCTATCTTCTTCAAAAGTATGTTCACCGCTTAAAAGATCTATGTTTCCTTTGGTAGTAGAAATTATTAAACCTGTGGTTGTGATATCTATTATATTATTTGATGCCAGAACTTTATGAATAGCAAGCAACATCATCTGCTCTAACTTAGTAAACTTAGTGGGATCACCTATTGAAGAAAATTCATCTGCTAATTTTACTGGATTTATAATCCCAGCATATAAGCCGCCTTGTGAGAATCTTTTATGCTCGTGAAATAGTAATCCCGATCTACCGGCTCTTACAGCATCTAGATTCTCTTGAGTAGAGAATCCCAATGGGGAAATAATTGCATCTTCTTGTAAAAAAATCTCCTTCATCTAAATTAGTCCCATTTTCTTTTTCCAATCTAAGAAAAATGGCGGGTTTATCAACACAAGTTCCCTTTTTTCATTCAAGAAAACCTGTACCGTTTCACCAACACATATTATCTTTTCTGCTATCCTGATCTTATAAGAAAAATTCATTTTAGCAGCATCTGTGGGCTTAAAAGTTGTTTCCACAGTAAACACGTCTCTGTACTGCATTGGTAATTTATGCTCGCAACTGGAGCTAACTATTGGAGTGGAAAAGCCTAATAGCTTCACATCTAAATAAGAAATTGCATGCTGTATGCAAAAATCTTCACGGGCTTCTTCAAAATATTTCAAATAATTCCCATGCCATACTATCTGTAAAGGATCACATTCATGAAACTGTACTTTGAGCTCAATTTTAGAAGTTAAAACTTTAGTGGTCATTTAATTAACTGTTACCGTTTTCATTTCTGAAGTGGCTATCAATTCCCCTTTTTCATTGGTAGTTTCAGCAACAACCAAGGTAACGCTCATTACTTCATTCAAGATCTCCACATTGGTAAACAGTTTGGTGTTAGCCTTTGGGAGAGATTTTATCTCGATAGTTTTAATTGCCCCAATAAATCCGGTTTTTGGCTTATCTAAACCAGACAAAAAACCTTGATATCCACGGTGTAGCGACATACTTTGCGCCATATGTTCTATTAAACCAGCTTCAGAAAAATGTCCTTCTTCTACCAAAATATTATCTTCTGGAATTAAAAAACCTGTTTTCCCTGTGAATTCGGTGTATTCAAAAAGAGAATCCACCATTACAAATGGCGGTTTCTGAGGAATTAGCTGAATAATGCGCTGTGGGTCTAAAATTGGTTCTTTTAGTAAATTTGTTGCCATTCTTTTTATTTAAAATCTTTCCAATAATCATAATAATTATACCACTGATGCGGGTATTTCTTAACCATTTTTTCCAAATCCTGAAGATATGCTTTTAATAAATCTTTGGCAGAATCTGGAGCTCCTGTGTAAGGTCTGGCATAAAAATGATAATGAAATCTACGTTCTCTCATTATATGTACAAACAGAACAGGAATTTGGTTTCTTGAAGCTAATTTAAAAGGTCCTTGGGGAAATTTCACTGTTTTTCCCAAGAAAAGTTCTTTATAGGTTTTCGCATTTTTAAAATACCTATCTGCAGCAAACACCAAAAACTCATTGTTTTTGAGCGCCTCATTCATTTTAAAAATATGGGAAAGATCATCTTTTAATATGATCATTTTAAGTTTCGATTTTTCTGAAACCGATTCTAAATACTGCTTTATTTCCCGATGCTCAAAATCCGTCATCACGAGATTAACTGCAGCAGTTTCATGCTTATCTGTAAAAAAATATTTAGCTAAATTAAAGTTACCAATATGTGCGGTTAGAAGAATTCCTCCTTTTTTCTTGGCTAATAATTCTTGAATATGCTGTGAACCATCAAAATGGAAACTAAATTTATCCTTTAGTCCAGCTCCTATTGTTATTCTATCAAGTTGAATTCTTCCGAAAGTAAAATAGCTTCTGTATACCTGAAACATGGAGCTTAGTGCAGAATACTTCTGTCTTTTTCTGAAAAGATAATAAGTGCTTTTAGTAGATTCAAAAGAAAAAATGATGAAATAAGCAGCAACAAATAGCAACACGAAATACGCGATATAAAGTCCGAATGTCTTTATAATGAACACATAAATTCTAAATCCTAAAACGGTTCCTCTAGATTGCCCTTTCCATTCTGCCATTGCTAAGAATACAAACCACCATTTATATTAATTACTTCCCCGGTAATGTATGATGCTTTTTTTGAAGCTAGAAAAGAAACAAGATCTGCAACTTCTTCTGCCTCTCCAAATCTATTAGCTGGAATCATCTTTTTTAAAGCTGCTTCATCAAAATCTGCAGTCATATCAGATTGAATAAATCCAGGTGCAACCGCGTTAACGGTCACATTTCTCTTTCCAATTTCCTGAGCCAAGGCTTTAGTAGCAGCAATTACAGCGCCTTTGGCAGCAGAATAATTTACTTGTCCGGGATTTCCTTTAAGTCCGGAAAGTGAAACGATATTAATTATTCTACCATAACGTTTCGTGATCATATTTTTTACAACCGCTTGGGTGCAATTATAAAATCCATTTAAAGAGGTATTTATAACAGACTGCCAGTCGTCTGGTTTCATCCAAAGAAATAATCCGTCTTTTGTGATCCCGGCGTTATTCACCAAAACCTCAATTTCTGCTTCAGGATTATTCACTTGCCATTTTTCAATTTCAGCAGCCACTTCTTCAGCATTAGAAACATCAAATTTCAGCAATTCACAGCGTACAATTTTGGCTATAACAAGTTGTTGTGTGTCTAATGCAGCTTGTTCGTTAGCCTGATAATTCAAAAGGATATTGTAACCTAGATCTTCTGCAAGCTTTATTGCAATTGCCTTTCCAATTCCACGAGATCCACCGGTTACTAAAGCATATTTCAATTTCATTGATTCAGATTAACTTAATAAGCGCTATTGTTTCTAATGTATTCCTTAATTTTTTCCTGAGTTTTATAAAGAGGTTGATCTTCTTTTATCTCTGGAATCAATTTATCCAAAATCTCATATTTCACCTTGGTTGCAGAAGATAATTTCTCTTTAAAATCCAGATATCTTAAAGCTTGAACAATGGTTATTAATTCAACCGCCAAGACTTCAAATGTATTTTCGATAACAGTTTTGGTAATAGTTGCTGCGTTTGTTCCCATACTCACGATATCTTGATTATCGTTATTGTTCGGGATGCTGTGAACATACATAGAATTAGAGAGCATCTGGTTCTCTGCGGTGGTAGAAACTGCGCTAAACTGTGCGCCTTGAATCCCGAAATTAAGTCCTAAGGTTCCCATATTTACAAATGGAGGCAAAATATTATTAAGCTTATCATTTAGCAGATAATTAAGTTGTCTTTCTGCCAACATGCTCATTTTAGTGATCACCAGCTTTAATTTATCCATTTCTAAAGCAACATAATCTCCGTGGAAATTTCCTCCATGATAGACCTGTTTGGTCTCCATATCTATAATCGGGTTATCATTTGCAGAGTTCACCTCTTCAATTAAAATTCGTTGGGTATTCTCAATAGTATCGTACACCGGACCTAATATCTGTGGAACACAGCGCAAACTATAATATTCCTGAACTTTTTCTTTGAAATATTCGTTTTCTGAATTATTCCCGCTATATAAATGTTCATTTCTATCTCTGGTTAGCGAAGAATCTTTTAAATGATCTCGCATTTTTGCAGCTACCGCTTGTTGTCCAAGATGTAATTTCGCGCTATTTAATTCTGAAGACAAATGATCGTCATAAGCTTCAACTATTTCATTAATTGCGGAAGAACAGAAAATAGACCAATCCAATAATCTTTTTGAATAGATTATATTTACAATTCCAATTCCTGTCATTGCCGAAGTTCCGTTTATCAACGCTAAACCTTCTCGTTGCTTTACTTTTATTGGAGAAATTTTTTCTTCTGAAAAAACTTCAGAAGTCGGCCTTTTCTCCCCTTTAAAATATACTTCCCCTTCCCCAATTAATACTAATGCTAAATGCGCTAATTGAACTAGATCACCGGATGCTCCTACTCCACCATGTTCAAAAATTAAGGGGGTTATATCTTTATTGATAAGTTCTGTCATAGTTTCTATTACAGAAGAATGCACACCAGATTTTCCTAAAGCTAACGTATTAAGTCTGGCCAGCATCAAAGCTTTTACATATAAAGGCTCCATGGGTTTTCCCATTCCCGAAGCATGACTTCTAATTAAATTATATTGAAGCTGTTGTTTGTCTTTATCCTTGATTTTATACTGAGCCATTGGTCCAAAACCAGTATTCACTCCGTAAATCACCTTGTTTTTAGAAAACTCCTCTAAAAAAGTAAAACTAGATGTCATTCTCTCTATTACTGAAGCGTCCAAAGATATTTTTGAACCTTCAACAAGAACTTCGTAAAAATTATTAAAATCAAGATCGGCTGTAATCTGGAGCATAGGCTTAAAATCCGGGATAATAAAGTATGTAATCCCCTGTGGGAACTGTTAAATCTCTTAACAAATGTACTATATTTACAACGCAAATGAAATGGAATGAAAAAGGAAATTTCAGAAATACTTATAATTGGTGCAGGACCAGCAGGAATGGTCTCTGCCTCTTACCTTCATAATCAGGGAGTAAAAGTTCTGGTTGTAGAAAAAGCCATTTTTCCACGATTTCAGATCGGAGAAAGTTTGTTGCCTCAATGCATGGATAATCTGGAAGAAGCCGGATTATTAGAAGCTGCTAAAAACGGGGGATTTCAGAAGAAATATGGCGTGCGCTTCATAAAGGATAAAAAGATAGGTGAATTCAACTTTAGCAAGAAATATGGTGATGGATGGGATTGGACCTGGCAAGTGCCAAGAGCCGATTTTGATAATTGCCTTGCAGAAGAAGCTCAGAAAAAGGGAGTAAAGATCTTATTTGATACAGAAGTTGTAAACGTAGAATTCAATGGAAGTAGATCGAAAACCACAGTAAAAAATTCTAAAGGAGAAGTTACAGAGATCACGGCCGATTTCATAATAGATTCCAGCGGATTTGGACGAGTTTTGGCAAAGCAACTAAAACTTGAAGCTCCACCCCAAATCACTTCTCACTCTTCAATTTTTACTCATATTAAAGAGCCGGATCGTCCAAAAGGGAGAGAAGGCGAATTACTTACTTTTGAGGTTTTAGACACTCGAGTTTGGTTCTGGTATTTTCCCTTCTCCAATGGAAATTCTAGTTTAGGTTTTGTAGCTCCAAAAGAATGGTTTCAGCAATTCTCAGAGAACAATGATGTCGCAATGAAGGAAATGCTTCAGAAATTAGAATTTTATAATGACCGCTTTAATAAGTATAATTACCTCTTCTCTCCTGTTAAAGTTGAAAACATCAGCAGAAATGTGACCAATCTATATGGTGATGGATTTGTACTAACGGGAAATAGCGCAGAGTTTTTAGATCCAGTTTTCTCATCAGGAGTTTCTTTTGCTACAGCCTCTGGTTTGTTAGCCGCTAAACTTGTAGTAAAAGAGAGAAATAGGGAGAAAGTTGACTGGGATAAAGATTATGTAAAATATATTAAAAGTGGTGTAGATGTTTTTGCTACCTATGTAAAGGAATGGTATTCTGGAAATTTACAGAAGATCATATTACACGAGAATCCGAACAATGAAATAAAGGAACAAATTTGTGCCGTTTTAGCAGGTTATGTTTGGGATTACAGCAATCCATTTGTGAGAAAACACGATAAAATTTTGAAAAATTTGTCCAGATTAATAGAATTGGAAGAGGCATCTAGCTAAAGATTGAAATTATTTTAAAAGTTAATTTTCTGAGTTGAAAGCTTTTAATGAAAAGTTGATTTTATTTAGCAGAAAAAAGCAGAAAAAGGTTTGGATAGTTAGAAGGTAAAAGTTAGATTTGCAACCGCAAAAATACTTGCACAAGTTCTTAAAATTTAACGGAGAGTTGCCAGAGTGGTTAATGGAGCAGTTTGCTAAACTGTCGACGAGCAATTGTCGCGTGAGTTCGAATCTCACACTCTCCGCTATTTTTCGGGGTGTAGCGTAGCCCGGTTATCGCGCCTGCTTTGGGAGCAGGAGGCCGCAGGTTCGAATCCTGCCACCCCGACCACAAGAAAGCCTTGAATGAAAGTTCAGGGCTTTTTTTATTTACAAAAAAATATAGAAAACCACAGGTTCTCCCGATTCTTCGGGACTGCCACCCCGACCACAAGAAAGCCTTGAACTAAAGTTCAGGGCTTTTTTTATTTATGTGGTTTAGTTAATGAAAATTTTTCTGAGGCTTTACAATTACAGGATAGATTAAATTATTGAAACTGTAAAAGATTTATGTTTAAAGGCAGAATATTTAATATAATTATCCTTTTTTCAACGCACTTCAAATGTTTTACTTATTGAAATGGGTTTTCCTTCTTTGGAAAAGCCTTCAAGATTAATTTCGAAAACACCATCCAGATCTGAAGAGTAAAAGCTAAGATTGTTTTCTTTTTGATCCATGATGACTTGGGGACTCCATAGAAGTTGGTATCTATAATCTGGGATACGTTGTAACTGCTCTTTCGCATAATTCGGATTGTAATACTCTTTATCTTTTTGATACGGAAGTATCTTTGCCGATTTTATATAATTTTCTCTAAGTTCTAAAGGAAAATCTCCGGTTTTAGTCTCTACTACAACCACTCCCTGAAATATTTCTGGACCAAAAATATATTTACTTCTTATCAACGCTATGCTCTGAATTTTATCGGAAGGATAAGAAATCAATAGATCATGATTTTGTAATACTATTCCATCTACAATAAGTAGAGCAGGTAAATTGAACTCACCATTCGTGTTTTTATTTCTAACCATTATACTTTGGCTTCCATCTCCATTTTTAACAATTCTTCCATTTTCAATTACTTCAATAAAGGTTTGATAAACATCTGGAAATCTCTTATACTCATCTAGATTAAATTTAATTAGCTCCTGATCAAAAAAATAGCCATTATCTGTATTAAAGATGGTGTTGTCTGCTTTCGTAGCGGAATATGCGTTATCAATTTGTATGTTGATACTTTTAACCAGAATATTATCCCAGAAGTTATTTTGAATTATGGGTTTTTTGAAATTTAATAATTTAAAATCTGGGGCTGGGGGTGTATCCAGTTGAATACTATAATTGGCTGTGGTATCACCTATTATCTGCATTAAGAGTTCATCACTGGAGGGATCTGTGTTCATCGTAAAATTAAAAGCACCTTTCTCATCTAAGGAAACAATTTTTAACTGGCTTTCATCTCCGGGAAAAGAAAGAGCTATATTTTTTGAATTTATTAAGGAGGTATCATTCAGGTTTACGGTCCCTCTGATATTTGATCCTCTTAATTCTGGAAATTTTAAAGAATTAGAAAAATCCCAGTTTGAATGTTGGTAAAGTTCATTATAATTAATGCTCTTAATTCTGTCAGGCTTATTTAAGCTATCTAAGCGCCTAACAGATATAGAAACAGCATTTCCTATGTTATTCATATTACCAACGGTTAATACCACTTTATCCCTTGTAGTAAACACTTGTTTGTTTAGTTTCAATTCAAGGTTCGAATTAGATACCGTTTTTAAATCTTTTTGATTTGTTCTAACTGTACTACTCTCTTCGAAAATAAGCCCTTTGTTTTCTTGCTGATATGGATTTAGAATAGAAATATCCTGTTCAAAATAATTCTGCTCTGCATTTAACATCCATGAAGTATATCCTAAAAGTTTATAAGATCCAGATGCTAGATTAGAAGGGATAAAATAGTCTGAATATCCCTGACCATTATTTAGTAGTAATTTATGCTGAAAAATAATTTGTTTATCTGAATTCACCAAAAGCACCCAGCCTACTTTGCTAAGTTCACTAAGCTTGTTTTGTTCAATAGTATTACAGTAAAATTTATAAAGCAGCTTTTCCCCAGAAAATAATAAGCTACTATTTATGTGTAAATACACCTGCTCTTTAGGAATTTCATTTTTAAAAAATTTCTCATCTGAAATTTTCTGAGCATATGAAAAGTTTGCAAATCCAATGAAAGTGATGAGTATTATATAAATCTTTTTCAGCATTATTTTAAATTGAAATTAATCCTCCCAAAAATCTGGTTTCACATTAGAACCAAAAACGGTGCAATCTACACAGCGTCTTGGAACCACAAAATAAGATCCTCCAGGTTGATTGGGAATTATTGGTGAACCAAACCATCTAACTCTATCATTATTAACTTGTTCAATTAACGAACTTAGTGTTGGAAATGTCACTTCACAATTATCGAGTGCAACAAATTTTGGTCTTATACTTCCCGGATTGTAAAAATCTTCATAATTAAAATATACCCTTTTTGATGAAACTGAGGAAATATTAAAAAACCCAATAACCTTTTCACTGCTATCATTAATATTGAAAACATTACCTTCAAAAAAACCAGGTTGAATTTGTGAAAAAACATTGTCGGATCCCGAAAGTTCTTTTAATGTATCATAGTAATTATATGCGGCACTATTTATCACATACTGCTTTACCAAAATACTATATCTAAGAGATAATCTTGGATCGTTAGAATTAATGAAAGTAATAAGGAGATCATTCACACTATCTTCTGATAAAGAATTAGTACTTGCTAAAATAATTGACTGAGATTCCTCTGTGCGATAACACGTATACTCCTCTTTTAACTTTGGCACCTCATAAGCCTCACCATCTTTAATAACAATTTCATTTACCTTAAAATAATTAGAATTAAATTTAAAAGTTTCTACAAATTCATACTTATAAAAATTTGTTGATCCATTAGATGTTTGATTATTTAAGGTAATTGCTACTCCATTTTCTCCTCTATAATCAACTCTATTAGATTCTAAAAGGCCTATACTGCTTGTTGCGGGTAATTGCAACGGCTCAGACTCATACTCTTCTCCATTTGCTAAAATGTATAATTTATAATTTATTCCCGGCTGAGCAGCAAAAGAATCTACAGAAATATAATTTCCTGGTTCAGTTTCTTTGAAGAGGTATTCAATATTCCCATTTACCCTTACCGTTGCCCCAGATAATGGATTAGCACCTGTGGTATCTATTGCAAATACTTGAGATAATTTTATTTGATGTTGCTTAAATTCATTGGTTACGGTACCCTCTATCACCAATGCTTCTTCAAAGCCTTTAGATTCAATAGGAATTTCTTCTACACACGAAACCATAAGCAGTATTGAAGCGAATAGAATTAGTATTTTTCTGTATATCAAAATGAATTTCATTTAATTCAATAATTATTTAGAATCTAAAATTATATGTTATGGTAGGTATTGGAATTGAGAAAATTGAACTTTGGTAGGCTTTTACTTCTCCGTTATCAGTTACAAAAAATACAGAATAAGGATTATTTCTTCCTAGTACATTATACACTGATATATTCCAGAAACTATGTGCGAATTTTTCAATCTTGTGATTTCCTTCTATATTAAAACTTAAATCTAAACGGTAATAATCTGGAATTCTAAATTGATTTCTATTACTATATAAAACATATTCTGAATTCTCGAAATTATATTTTCCTATAGGATAGGTTACCGGCCTTCCTGTTTGGTAAACAAAGTTGGCAGAAAAACTAAAACGCTGAGTTAGCTTATAATTTAGAACTGCACTAAAGTCATGAGGTTTATCGAAATTGGATGGAAATTTTTCTCCATTATTCACGGTTTCTTCTCGCGAATCTCCATTCAATTTAATAAAAGATCTGGAATAGGTATAACCTAAATATCCATTTAACTTTCCTTTATTCTTTCTTAAAAGAAACTCTATTCCATACGCTTCGCCATCTCCTTGCAATACTTCGGTCTCAATAAATTCATTTAAAAATAAATTAGCACCTACTTTATAGTCTAAAAGATTGCTTGATGTTTTATAATAACCTTCCAAACTAAGCTCGTAAATATTCTTATCTAAGTTTTTGAATAATCCTAACCCAAATTGCTTAGCCCTTTGAGGTTTTATATAAGAATCAGATAATTTATAGGTATCCGTTGCAGCAGCGGTGGTGTTATTAGAAAGTGTATGGATATATTGGAAGGTATTGTTATAACTAATTTTGGTTGAAAAACTTGGTGTTAAAAAATATCTCCCCGATACTCTTATTTCTGGACCGCCATAGTTTTCAATACTTTCCCCTTTTTCAAAAGTTACTATATCAGTAACCGTGTTATTATTTCGCGGCAAACCTTCCTCATATGTCCTTATTTGTGCAGGTCCAAATGCAGAATAAAATGAATATCTAAATCCTGCGTTTACCAAAAGTTTCTCGCTAATCTCAAAACTATCTTCAATATAAACTGCAGCTTCTAATGCTTTTTCTTTAGGAATACTGAACTGTTCAATTAGCGATTCGGTACTACTAGGTTTTATTTCACCGGGAGATACGTTATAGTATTTTGCGCTTATTCCATAATTAAAGCTGTGAGCTTTGCTATGAAAATATTTCATTTTCAATTTGATCTCAGATTCGTTAATTGTGTATCCAGATTCAAAATTATTATTGAAATCGCTTTCGTAATCTATATTGAAATCATAATTACTATTGGTGAACACCAATTCTCCCTGATGCTTTTCATTAATTAGTTTATTGTATGAAATCGAAGCCATGCTATTAGTATAGCTAAACAAAGAATCTGAAGTGACGCTAAAAACATCATTACTGAAATATCCGCTAACATTTAATTCATCCTTATTCTCAAATTTATGGTTGTATTTAGCAACAACATCGTAAAAAGAAGCTTGACTATTTTCTAAGGTTTTTTCATCCAACAAATTCAGAATCCAATCTGAATATGTGCCCCGTCCACCTACTATTAAACTAGATTTACCTTTAACTATTGGGATTTCTAAACTAATATTACCAGTAACCGGCCCAATAGATACTTCTCCAGTAAACTCTTCTTTATTACCTGATTTTGTATTCAAATCAAAGACTGATGATAATCTCCCACCATATTCTGCAGGAATACTCCCTTTATAAATGCTAACATCTCCAGTAGTAAAAGGATTTAAACCAGAAAAAATTCCGAAGAAGTGAGATGGATTATAGATAACCCCTTCATCGAGTAAAATTAAATTTTGATCGGTTTTTCCACCCCTTACATTATAGCCACTTGCCCCTTCCCCTGCTGTAGTTATTCCTGGCAGCGTTGTAGCAACTTTAAGTATATCACGTTCACCCAATACCAATGGAATGTTTTTAATATTTGCAACATCTATTCGCTCTAATCCAGTAAGCGCAGTTCGAACATTTCCTAAAGCTTTAGTTTCAACTAAAACTTCATCCAACTCTTCAAAACTTTCTTTCAGCGTTAAATTTAATATTCCATCTCCATAAACGATAAGGCGTTTCTTTACTTTATTAACACCTAGCGATTGTGTTTCTAAAATATTAATTCCTTTGGTAAGGGTAATTTCATAATTTCCATTTATATCTGTTATTGTACCTTTGTTTTGGTTCGATATTAAGATATTCAAACCAGAAATAGGGGTGCCTTTTTCTGAGATTACCTTTCCTGAAAGGCGATATGAAACTTGATTCGAACGCTTATCTTCTTTTCCTATTAAAAACGTTTCTACAACTTGTGAATCCTCTTTATTATCAGCATAAAAAATAGGATTTGCATTATTTTCTTCTTCTGAATTGACTATAATTTCCTCGGTTGTTTCTAAAAAGTTCTCTGGTAATCTATCGTAGATCACACTACCCTGAGTAAGTATAATTCGTTGTCCTTTAATATAAAAATTCAGATTGGTTTCTTTCAGGAGCTCTTTCAAGATTTCAGTTACTTTAATATCTGAATAGTTTCCGGAAAACTTAACTGAACCAAACCATTCCTTATCAAAAAAGAAAATGAAAGCTGTTTTTGCTTCAATTGAAGTTAGTATGGCAGGTAACTCTTCATTATTGAAGCTAATGGATATTTCTGGGTCTTGGGTTTGAGAATAGGTAAATGAAAAACAAAATAGAAATATTAATAGGTAAAAGTTTCTCATTCTTAAATTACTTTGGAAGAAGATGATGTAAGTACATTCATTTCTTTAGCTAAATTACTCATAAAAACATCCGGACTATCCTTTAGATCTGCATGGTTTTCCTTGTAAAAACTTCTTATTTGTCTTTTAAATTCAGGAAAATTAGACATTAATTCACTTCGGCTTCCTAAGCTAAAATTATCGCTACCTATTTGGTATATGTATTCAGGATCTTCCCTGTTAAATTCTGTATAAGCCAAATTTTTATCTCTAATTTCTCTGCTATTTTGAAGGTGTTTTTTATAAATTTTAAATTCACCTTGGTCATTTATAACTTCATAAAAACCTTCTAATTTAATATTATTCCTACTTTTCAAATATTTAAATTGATGCTCCCCTATCATAAAATTATCCACCTTATTACTAATAAGTTGAAATATAAGATTTCTAGAACCTTGCTGAAGATTCACGAGCAATAGGTCATTAAAAATATTGTATTTTAAAGGAACCTCATAAAAAGTTTGACCATCATACATCAAAGCGCCTTTTTGAAATTTATCCGTTTTAAAGAACTTATGCCTCTCATTAATCATTCTATCGGTTTCTACATATTCTATCCCACGAAACAACATAGAATTTTCTATTCCATTTTGAGTATCATACCAAGAATAGATTTTTTTTTGAGAATCAACTTGAGAGAAAGTAGAAAAACTAATAAAAAAAACTGATAAAAAAAGTAGGTGTATTTTATACATTCAATTATTTAAAAATAGAGAATAATTCATAATGTCGTAAATCTAATAAATAAGATACCTAAATATCAAATAGTTAATCTTAAAATTCAAATAGATAGTTTTATAATTTAAGAATGAAGTAATTCAAACATTTAATAAGAATGATTTATTTTTAGTAACTCCATAGATACGATACAGATTAGATATTATTATTTAATTATAAAGAGTACAGAAATTATTGAGAAATGATATATAAATTACAGAAAAAATTTTCTCAAAATTTGGAGTGAAAATGAACATTGATTATACTACGTAAATTTCAGTTTATTATGTTCAATAAAAATATACCGAAAAGAACTAATTTGCGTTATCTTAAAACCTAGTTATTAGTTTTATTAAAATGCGCACTCATGTTCAAATCAAATTTTAATTATCTTCTTATTGCCTGCATCATGGGCGTTTTTGCGAGCTGCAATAAAGAAATCAAAGAAGAGGCACTGCCAGAACCTGTGGTAGAAAGCAGTGTTCCTAAAAGTCAGATTGAGAAAGAGGTGGATATAAAAAAATCCTACTGTTTTAGAAATGAGACTCCATTTAAAGAAAACGCAGAAGATATAGATATTTTAGAACTGAAATTAGATGTGATTGGAAACTCTGTTTCTGGAATTTATAACTGGCTTCCAAAATTTAAAGATCGCCGGGAAGGAACGATTACTGGAGTAATTGAGGACAATAAGATAAAAGGTAAATATTTGTTCATGCAAGAAGGCAAAGAACAAAGCGTTCCAATTCAAATAGAGCTTAATGATAGCTCTGTAGTTGTGGCTAATGATGATCAAGGTTTAGGAATTGGAGCGGTAATTAATAGAACCGATTGTTCTCTATAAGTTACTTTCATACTCATTTCCATATTATTAGCACAGCTGAAATTTTAAAAACGCGTAGTTCATCGATGAAACATTCTCCTTTATAGAAGAAGTTAAAAAACCTGATGGATTAATCGTTTTAAACTATATTTTTACAATCCCAAAGTCTACTTATTACGAACATAACTGCTTCTAAATGCAGGTATTGGCATTAATTTTAATTAATTAAAGTTATGAATACCATATTAGAATCAGATGTTTCATCTCAGGAATCGGTATCCTATATCGCTGCTGTAAAAATGCACCTAGATGAAATTTATAACAAACAAGAAATATTTGGTCTCTCTCTAGAAACTTTAGAGTTAACCAGAAGATTTTATAATTTATGTGCTCCTTTAGATAAGTTGGCGCAAATGGAAACCTATGCCTTGAACCAATTAATGTCTATTTCACAACACTTAGAAAGAAATTTGGTACAAGAATTAAAATAAATGTTTCGAAGATTATGCTGAAAAAGAAGTAGTTAGAAATAACTGCTTCTTTTTTTTTAATATTTGATTGAAAAAATCTTGTTTTAAATATAAAGTGACTTATATTTGCACCGCGAAAACGGTCGCGTAGCTCAGCTGGATAGAGCACCTGCCTTCTAAGCAGGCGGTCCCAGGTTCGAATCCTGGCGCGATCACTTCCAAAGAAAAAGCCCTTGTTTTTACAAGGGCTTTTTTATTTTATAGAGTTTCCTTTCTCTTCCAACTACCGCATAAATTCAATACAAACCGGAGTATCGGCTTTTAAATTTTGAAATGGAGTTAGAAATCCATTTTTAGAATCGATCTTGTAACTCACAATATTTCCTGAATTCTGATTGGCTACGTATAAAAAATCATCATTCGTTGAAATGGCGAAGTTTCTTGGAGTTTCACCATCTGTAGATGTATAACCCAAAGAAGTTAATTTTCCGCTCTTCTTATCCATTTTATATGATGCCAAGCTATTGTGACCACGATTAGAAACATAGAGATATTCTCCAGAATTGGTTATATGGATATCTGCAGCACTATTGGATGCATGGTAGGAATCTGGTAGCGTACTTATATTCTGAATAGGTTGTAAAACGCCATCACTATCTATATTAAAAGTAGTAATCGTGCTGTTCAACTCATTTACCACATATGCATGTTCTCCATCTTTCGCTATTACAAAATGTCTAGGCCCAGATCCGTCTTCTAATTTCACAAAGGGAACTTTTGCTTTTTGAATGGTCTTCTCTTTTGCATTAAAATTATACATCCAAATTTTATCATTGCCTAGATCTGCAATATAGATGTGCTTGTTATCTGCTGAGAGCGTTACAGAATGTGCATGGGATTTAATAGGATTATCCAATTCTAATTTTTGAAATTCTTTTAATCCTCCATTTTCTAGGGTTTCGTACACCATTACAACGCCACCTAAATAATTAGCTACAAAAATAAAATTTCCGGAATTGTTGGTAGTAATGTGGCAAGGAGCAGTGCCATTGGTGGGAAGCTTATTGATAAACGAAAGTTGATTCTCTTTGCCTATAATGTATGCATAGAGGAATCCGGTCTCTACTCCTTCCCCGCTTAGCTCGCTTACTGCATACAAAGTTTTCTTATCTGGTGAGATCTTTAAGAAAGAAGGATTTTTAATTGAAGCCAGAACTTCACCTTTTACTAGTTCCCCAGTATTTTCATTTTGAGTTACATAATAAATTCCTTCGTTTTCTAGGCTTTCTGAATTAGTGTAGGAACCTATAAATGCAACTTGTTCATCCTTATTTATATTGTAATTTTTTTGAGAACAAGAGGTTGCAATAAAAGTTGTAACTATAAGAAATGAAATCAATTTAGTTTTTATTAAAGCCATTTTTTTCTTTTAAAATAATAGATCATCATCAAGAACACAAAAATCATTACTCCCCATAGAATGTAATAACTGTTCTTATAATGGAGCTCTGGAATATTGTCGAAATTCATCCCGTAGATTCCAGCCAAAAATGTTAATGGGATAAAGATGGATGCCATAATGGTAAGCACCTTCATTACTTCGTTCATTTTATTGCTGATTGTGGTCATGTACATATCCATTAATCCCCACGTCATCTCTCGATAGATCTCTATATTTTCTGAAACTTGTACAATATGATCATAGAGATCTCTTATGTAATTTTGGGTTTTAGCTTCAATTAAAGTAGAATCACTTTTTTCCATTCTGTTAATCACTTCCCGCAATGGAAAAACAGCGCGGCGTATTCTTAGGACAGTTCGCTTCAACTCTTGTATTTCAAAAGTAATATCATCACTTGGTTGCGCTATAAATAATTGTTCTTCTAAAGTTTCAATCTTATCGCTTATTTCTTCAATAACCACAAAGTAGTTATCTATAATCGCATCCAACAGCGCGAACACCAAATAATCTGATCCATTATTTCTGATCCTTCCTTTTGAATTGCTAATCCTATCCCGTATTCCTTCGAATACATCACCATCTGCCTCCTGAAAGGTGATTACGTAATCTTTACCTAGCACGATACTAACATGCTCATTCTCCAAAATCCCATCTTGCTTATGGTAAAGCATTTTTGCGACTATAAATAGGTAATCTTCATATTCATCTATTTTAGGCCGCTGATTCGTGTTTACGATATCTTCCATGATCAAAGGATGAAGATCGTAGTACTTCCCTAATTGTTCTATATGTTCAGAATTGCTTAGCCCATTTACATTGATCCAAGTGATCTTTTCGGCATTTTCAAAATTGAAGGCTTCTTCGGGATTGCTGAATTCGAACTTTTCAAAACTATCCTTATTGTAATCTATTATTTCAAGTTTAGTTTCAGAAGATTGCTTATTCCCTACATAAGTTACCGCTCCGGGAACTTGATTTAGTGCATTGGTAGATTTTGGTCGGCGTTGTAAATGCCTTTTTCTTTTTGCCATGTAACAGTTGTTTGTATAAAAATAGAAAACATTTAGCAGTAAAGCAGGTTTGTTGTGAGAATTGACTTCAACTTTTATCACTGAAGAAGCAAATCCTAAATAGTATCTACTATTTTTGCAATATGGAAGAAAAGCAACTTTTCAGCACCTTAAAGGAATACTTTGGATTTGATAGTTTTAGACCCCTTCAGAAAAAAATAATAGATGGGGTATTTGAAGGTCATGATAATATTGTGATTATGCCTACCGGTGGTGGGAAATCTATTTGTTACCAGCTTCCTGCGCTACTTTTGCCAAATATTACCTTGGTGATCTCCCCGCTTATTGCATTAATGAAGGATCAGGTAGATGGACTTCGCGTGAATGGAATTGCAGCTGCATTTCTTAACAGCAGTCAGACCGAAGCGGACCAGCAAGAGATCTATGCGAGTATCGAGGCGAATGAATTAAAGTTGTTATATGTTGCCCCAGAAAGTTTACAAATTATAGATCGGTTTCTTAGCGATGGCAAAGTGAGCCTTATTGCAATAGATGAAGCCCATTGCATTTCCAGCTGGGGTCATGATTTTAGACCTGCTTATACGCAGCTTGGTTATCTTAAAAAGCGCTTTCCTTCTACTCCAATGATCGCTTTAACAGCAACTGCAGATAAGGCAACCAGAAAAGATATTTGCAACCAATTAAATATTCCGAATGCCAAAAAGCATGTAGCGTCTTTTGATAGAAAAAATCTTTCTTTAGAAGTTAAACCTGGAACAAAACGAATAGAACAGATCCTTCAGTTTATAGATGCTCGAGAAAATGAAAGCGGGATCATTTACTGTTTAAGCCGAAAAAATACTGAAGAAGTTTCAGCTAAATTAAAAGCACACGGAGTTAAAGCGGAGGCCTATCACGCAGGACTCAGCCATTCGGAACGAGTTAGGATCCAAGACGATTTTATAAATGATTCTCAACAGGTTATTTGTGCCACCATTGCTTTTGGAATGGGTATCGATAAATCTAACATAAGGTATGTGATACATTATAACATGCCGAAAAATCTGGAAGGTTATTACCAAGAAATTGGAAGAGCAGGAAGAGATGGATTACCATCGGACACCTTGCTATTTCATAGTTATGCTGATGTTGTTCAGCTTCAGAAATTTGCTGCGAATTCTAAGAATGAAACCGTACAAATAGCGAAGTTAGACCGAATGAAGCAATATTCTGAAGCACTTACGTGTAGAAGAAAGATCTTGTTAAGCTATTTTGGAGAACTAAAACAAGAAGATTGTGGCAATTGCGATATCTGTAGAAACCCACCGCAATTTTTTGATGGGACTGTGATCGCACAAAAAGCATTATCCTGTATTTATAGATTGAAAGGCAACGAATCTATAACTGTATTAATAGATGTACTTAGAGGCGCACAAAATGAAGGAGTTCTAGAGAAGAACTATCAGGAACTTGCAACCTATGGAATTGGAAAAGAAATTACATGGAGAGATTGGCAACAATATATTATTCAGCTAATAAACCTAGGTTACGTTGAAATTGCTTTTCATTTACATAATCACCTTCAGTTAACGCCTTTGGCAAAAGAGATCTTATTTAACGGAAAAAAATTACAACTCGCTAAAATTCCAGACGCAAAAGATCTTCCGGAGAAAGCTGAAAAAACTTCAAAGAAAAAAGATTCGTCTCTTTTCGAAAGATTGAGACTTCTCAGATTACAAATTGCAAAAGATGAAGGAATTCCGGCCTATCTCATTTTCAATGATGCCACATTGAAGGAAATGGAAAAGGAACGCCCAATGACCGATGAAGATTTTATTCAGATAAACGGCGTAGGAAGAAAGAAAATGCAGGATTATGGATTTCAGTTTATAAAAGAAATTATTTCCTTCAGTAAAGAAAAGCGTGCTCCAAAGAAGTCGGTGAAAGGGAATACTAAAAAAGTGACATTAGAGCTTTATAATCAAGGTTTAAGTGTTGAGGAAATAGCTGCAGAACGCAAATTGGCCGCTTCAACAATCTATTCTCACCTCATTAATTTATATAACGAGAATGAGGCAATAGATCTAAACAGGTTTATTAGCAAGGCAGATTTGGAAGCAATAAAAAAGGCAAAGAAATCTTTAGAGAACCCGGAAACCTTAAAAGAATATTACGAGCATTTTGAAGAAAGCATAGATTATTGGTCGATTAAGATTTGTTTGATGATCTTAGATGAAACAGGTGAATAAAGAAATTATACTTTATCGAATTCAATTTTATTTAAAATAAGACCAGAGGCAGGTGCAATATTTTTCATCTGTTTATCAGTTTCTGCCAACAGGCTACCTTTAATATCGTCGATACTTAGTTTGCCTTTTCCTAATTGAAACAGCGCTCCCATCATTAAACGGATTTGATATCTTAAAAATCCACTTCCTTTTACTTTGAAGATATAGGAAGTTTCAGGGAAAAAATTAGCAGTATAAATTGTATTCACAGCAATTTCTGAATGCACCAAATCGCGTTCGAAAAGATTATTTCCGGAGCTACTTACACAGTAATTTTTAAAATTATTAGTTCCTTCAAATAATTTTGCTCCTTGCTGCATAAGTTCAATATCAAGATCTTCTAATATATTGGTAATTAAAGGTGCGCAAAATGGATGATTTTTACTTCCGTATGAAAATAAATATAGATATTCCTTTTGTTTAGAATGTTGAATAATATTAAACTGCTCTGAAACAACTTGCATCTTTAAAACCTTGATATCTGGCGGAAGATTTTTATTCAGAAGAAATAAAAATTCAGGAAAATCTGAAATTGGATCATCATAAAGAAACAATTCGAAAGCCGATTCGTTTGCAGATGCCATTGCATCGGTTCTACTGGAACCCAGAATTTTAAATTTTCTTTCTGGTAAAATAAATTTAAAGGTCTTTTTTATTAAACTTTCTACTGTTTTAAGTCCAGGTTGGCGTTGCCATCCGTGAAGTCGATACCCAAGATACTGTACTTTAAAAAGATAATAATGTCTGGTAGGTTGCAAAGAATTTATTTTCTTGCGAAGATATAGAATTAAAATAGTTAGGCCCTTTACTTCAGCATTATTAAAACGCTTTACCATTGCCAGGAAAATCACTGTTTATATAAATACACACAATTTTTATTATTAACTTATAAAATCAAAATTAATCGTTAATTTTAACAAATTTTGGTATATATAGTTTTGTTGAAGCCCTCAAGTCTAGACTCTATATTAACTAGATTCCAACATACTGTTAGTTAATATTTTATTTTTTCACTATGCCTATTACCTTGCGTGAACCACACCATCGTGTCGTTTATTTAAAATTGATAAAACGGATCATTTCCCCTTTAGTCTTGGTGAGCGTACTATTTAATTTAATAGTTTATCATTTTCGGGATATTCATACGATGTATTTGCAGTTACAGAATTTAGAATAAACACCTTTATGTCTTCAGCTAATTATAGCTGGTGATATGGTAAGCAAAGTAAAAATGTATTTTAATAAAAAATTTAAAAAAGATGATGTTTAGTAATAAGATTCTAATTCTACTAATTTGCTTTATTACAACACTTGTAAGTTGCAATTCTCCAGAAGTAAATGAAATTAATATTGGATTTATTGCCCCTCTATCTACTCGAGCCACAGATCTTGGAATAGCACCATCACAAGCTATGAAATTGGCCATAGAGCAATATAATTCTACAAAAACTGATGATCAACCTAAGGTTAATCTTTTTATTGAAGACGGAAAATGGGAGAAAGACATGGCATTACCAGCTTATAAAAAACTTAGAAAAGAGCACAACATAGAAGTGATATTTATAAGCAACACAGATGGTACCGTTGCAATTCAGGACGAAATTGAAAAAGATGGAGTGATCGCTATAAATCCATTGAACAATGACAAGTTGTTATCTTCATTAAACCAGAATACCTTTCAAATTGCTAAATCTACAGAAGAGGCGAATAAAGTGGTAGGCGTTCGAATTATCGAGCTAGGTTTGAAAAAAGTTCTTACACTACAATACCCGAACGATTTCATGAAGATCGCGGCGAATTCGGTTAAAGAAATACTTACTGAAAATGAAGTAGGCAACAAGATAATTACTGTCGCTAAAGATCAAATAGATTATAGAGAGATCTTAAAAGCAGCAAAAGAAGAAGGAACAGAAGCTTATGTTTTCTTTGGATATAAAGAATTAGGATTTGGTATGAAGCAAGCTAGAGATCTTGGAATAGATGCGCCTTTCTTCGCATCTTCCGTTTTATTGGATCCAGAGTTTTATAAAAATTCTGAAGGAGCAATTATTGGTACAGAATGTACCTTTTTCACAGCATTAGACGGAAACTATGTTTTGGCGAACGAGTTTTTAGATGCTTATGAAAAAAGATATGGCGAAAAACCAATTTCCATGTGGCCCCCAATGCAAGCTTATGATGCGATGAATATTGTATTAAATGAATTAAAAAGTTACAAGGACACTAAAAGTGATGATATAGCATTTGGAGATTGGCTTAAGGGTCGACTTAATAATGTGAAGTATTTTCAAGGAGTTTGCGGAAATATCTCGATTACAGAAGATGGATCATCAAGAGGAATTTACTTTTCATTATATAAAATGGAAGCTGAAGGTAAACTTGTGAAAATAAAGCGCTAGTATGTTCAACCAAAACTAATTATGAGAATACAAACTAAACTTGCCCTAAGCTTTGGTATTATAATTAGTATCCTTTGTGTTGAAATTGTTTTAAACCAGATTATAAGTCACAATGCAACCAAAACCTATCAAAAATTAAAAACAGAAGCGCTTCCTGCGCTGCGTATTTTAGATAGTTATGAATCTATAAATAATGAGTTTTATCTTTTAACTTCTAATAAAGTTTACAATAATAATCTATCTCTAAACGGACAAAACAGGTTATCCGGAATTTTAGAAGTAGAACTCCCCTACTTAGAATCTGAACTCCTTCTATTAGCTAATAACATTGATAACACAGATGATATATCTGTAAAAGCACCTCAAATAATAAAGTTGACTAACGACCTTATTGAGTTAGGAACTATGCTGAATGATCTTCTAGTAACAAAGGACGATTACGACAATCCTAGAAAATTAGAAGTGGCAACCAATCTTGTTGAAGTAAGTGTTGCTAACATTCATAATTTATTAAAATCGAATCTACTGGAATTGAAGATGAACTATTCAGATAGATTAGAATCATATCAGAATGAGTTTGCTCAAGATCTTAAGTCGCTTTCCAATATTATACTCTTTACAGGACTTGTTGGAATTCTGTTTGGAATAGCTGTGGCATTTTTGGTTATTAGATCCATTTCGAACCCTATTCAAAAATTAAACAATGCGGCTATAAAGGTTAGTCATGGAGATTATCAATCTTCTATAGATCTTAAAGGAAAGGATGAATTAGCTTCTTTAGGAGATTCTTTCAACTTAATGACTTCTTCTTTGCAAGACAGTTTTGAACTTATTAAACGAAATTCAGAAGAAATTAAAGAACAAGAAGAACGCTTTAGAAAAGTAATAGAAGCTTCTCCCGCAGCTATTATTTTAATGAATCAAGACAGAAAGATCAATCTTGTGAACCTTCAAACAGAGCGACTCTTTAAATATAACAGAGATGAACTTATAGGACTTTCTGCAGAAAATTTAATTCCTGAACGATTATTAAAAGAGGATTCGGCCACGCCAGATATTTTAAAGTCTACTGAAAAAATAGAAAGTTTAGGGATAGAACAAAATTTTTATGGGTTAACCAGACTTGGAAAGGAAGTTCCAATTGAGGTCCGCCTAAACTTTATCCGAATTAATAATGAAGATATGATCTTAGCTTCAGTTATAGATATTACCGAAAGAAAGCATCAGGAAGCCGAAATTAAAAAATATGTGGACATGCTTCAATTTAAGAATAAAGAGCTCGAGCAATTCTCCTATATCACTTCTCACGATCTACAAGAACCATTGCGCACTGTTTTAAGCTTTATAGATGTTATTCAGGAGGATTATGTTGGTAAACTGGATAAAGATCTGGATGTGTATTTAAAATATATTTCTGAAGCCTCCATTAGAATGAGCGATCTGATAAAGAGCTTATTAGATTATTCCAGAATTGGCTATAAAGGGAAGGTTGAAAATATAGATTGTAATGTAATTTTAGATAGCGTAATTGCAGATCTGGGCTATAAAATTGAGCAATCTAAAGCAGAGATCCATTCAGAAAAATTACCAATTATTGAAGGTTTCAATTTAGAGTTAAGGTTGTTGTTTCAAAACCTAATTACAAATGCCATTAAGTTTAGCAAGAAAACGGAAAGTCCAAAAATTAATATTTCATTTGTAGAGAAGAAATTGCATTGGCAATTCTCTATTTCCGATAATGGAATTGGGATTGGTGAAGAATTTCAGAATAAGATTTTTGTGATATTTCAAAGACTTCATAATCGAGAAGAATATGAAGGCACCGGAATTGGACTTTCACATTGCAAAAAAATTGTAGAATTACATGGTGGTGAAATCTGGGTAACATCAGAAAAAGACTTAGGAAGCACTTTTAGCTTTACCATACCAAAAGATATAAATTAAAATAACGATGACTAAAAAATTGAACTGTATCCTATTAATAGACGATGATGATGCTGTTAATTTTATACATAACCGCGTGATCCAGAAATCTGGTTGTACAGAAAATGTTGCCGTTGCAAGAAATGGGCAGGAAGCTATAGAATATTTAACAACTTCAGAAAATGGAGTTTATCCCCAACCAGATCTAATCTTTTTAGATATTAACATGCCAGTAATGAATGGCTGGGAATTTTTGGATGCTTATGATAATTTAAAAAAGGAACAAAAAGGAAAGGAGCTGATCGTGATGTTAACCACTTCTTTAAATCCAGATGATAAGGAGAAAGCAAAAAACATTGCACACATCAACAATTTTCATCCTAAACCATTAAACGTAGAAAATTTGAACAAGATCTTGGAAAGTGTAGTTCAATAAAAAATAAACCATTAAAAAAGCCCTGTCTACGTTGTAAACAGGGCTTTTTTATTATTCAGAAATAATGTTTACAATTAAAACTCACCGTTAATTTGCTGTCTTAGCCTTCTTGCGTAATCTTCTTCCAACCAGTCTCTATAATTTTTAGTGCTTTTACTAATGCAATAAGAATATTGCTTGATGCGCGAAGAAATATCATCTTTTAGCTCTTTTGCTAAGATACGGGCATCAAAAACATCCTCACTATTTTCTACACACATTTTCACATGCTGATCCATAGACCATTCTAGAACTGCTTTAGATTTTAAACCTTTTCTAATCACCACATCATATGCTGCTTCTACATCAAAATCTACAACTTCAGATTTTTGAAATTGTTCTCTTAATTCTGGAGGCATTACATATTTAAATTCTCTTTCAATTTCCTCATCACTCAACAGATTCTCAAAATAGAAATCTGGAGATCTAAATAATTGCTTCCAATCTACAGGAGCACTCCAATGGCCAAAACGTACCACATTGTTCCCAAGATCTATCACATTAAAATCAGATTTATGATTCAATATTCTAGAACCACGTCCTATCATCTGGAAATATAGGGTTAAAGATTTGGTTGCACGGTTCAAAATAATGGTCTCTACAGAAGGTTCATCAAAACCAGTGGTTAAGATACTTACCGAAGTTACTATAGCTTCTGGAGTATGCTTAAACCATTTTAGAATGTCTTTTCTATCTTGCTTTGAAGTGGTGTTATCTAAATGTCGAATTGGAAAACCAGCATTTCTAAAGGTTTCATATACTTCCTTTGAAGTATTTATTCCATTATTAAAAATAAGCGTTTTCTTTCCTTTTGATTTATCTAAATAAGCATTCAGCAATTTCTCTTGCATGCTTAAATTAGAATAGAGCTCTTCTGAAGATTTTACGGTATAATCTCCATTTATACCCACTTTCAAGGATTGAAGCCCTACATCATAACTAAAAACCTTTGCTTTGGCTAAAAATCCCTTTCCTATTAAAGATGAAATAGAATCTCCCACAATAAGTTCTCTATAATTATCCTTCATCGGAAGTTTAATATTAGAACTCAATGGGGTTGCAGTTACTCCAAGAATAAAGCATTTCTCGAAAAACTTAAATAATTTTCTAAAGGAATTGTAATGTGCCTCATCTATAATCACCAATCCAATATCTTGAATTTCTAATTTTTCGTCGTGAAGCCTGTTGTTTAAAGTTTCAACCATGGCCACAAAACACATATAGTCCTCTTGATCTGGTAATTCTTTAACCTTACTATTTATAATTTTATTTAGCACTCCAAACTCAGATAACATCTTAGAAGTTTGTTTACACAATTCGATACGGTGTGTAAGAATAAGTACTTTTTTGTTGGTGCGTTGTATATACTCTCTAACTATAGAGGAGAAAATCACCGTTTTACCACCACCTGTAGGGAGTTGGTACAATAAATTATAATGATTAGGGTGTGTATCTATTACACTAAAAATTTTGTCTATATCTACCTGTTGGTAGTCGTAAAGTATTTTATCATTCTTTTTTTCTTCAAGTCCAAATGTTTCAACAGCCATATTTTCTGAGTTCAGCAAGTTTGCAAAAATAGCAGATTTTTAGGTTATACTAAAATGTTTAAGGACTTTTAAGTTTTATCTTTTTTGTTTCCTTTAAATAATTATTATGATTATTTTTGAAGTAGGTACCTATATCACTAGGTCCTTGTAAGGAACACTCACCTTATTTAATTTACTTTCCCCTGCATATCCGTCCGGATTTAAGTTCTACTCCCCCGTTCCCCCTTAATTAATTGGTTCAATTATGAGGAAAAAAAAGCCTTTGGGACGATATCTATTAAAATTAAAGGATTGCGCTTTAATTAAGAATATGGATGACCCTATGAAAGAATCTTTTCTTTCACTTTTTCACGAGGAGATCTGGCCAAAAAGCACTTGCATTTTAAGCCATGAAAAATTATCTTATCACTTCTACATAATACTTTCTGGAAGAATAAAAATGTATCAAGTAGACGATCTTAATGGAAAAGAGGTCACCCTGTTTCTCTTAACAAAATGCGATGTATTTGATCTATATTGTCTTTTAGATGGGCATCAACATACCGTATATTATGAATGTTTGGATAAGGCAAAAGTAATTGCCGCACCCATGGAAGATATACGAAATTGGTTGAATGAACATCCGGAAAATTATAAACAAATCCTTCCATATGCTGGAAGGCAATTAAGGATGTTAGAAAATTTTGTTTCGGATATCACCTTTGCAGATATATCTACAAGATTGCTAAATCTACTCGTGAGAAATATTAATGAAGAATCTAAGAATCTTGAATTGATAAATGATCTTTCCAATAAGGAGATCGCAAATTTAATTGGATCTACGAGAGCTGTTGTTAACAGGCATCTTCAAGAATTGAAAAAAAATGGCTCTCTGAAAATCTCTAGAAAAAGTATGGAGATAAATAATTTAAAAACTCTTATCAACCTTATGGCAGATAAGAAAAAATACAATTATTAGATCTTTGATTTACTCACTAAAAAAGAATTTCTTCATTTTTAAATATTTATATAATTGTGCTACTTGGGACATAGTTTGTAGGAATTCTTGATAATATCTTTAAGGTATTATTAACATAAATATATTATTATGAAAAGAGTGATTTTATTTTTGTCTCTAGTATTAGGGATAGGCGCGATGTATGGTCAAGAGATAATCCAATTGGATGAAGCTAGATTAAATTTTAATCCAGATGCGATAGAAGTTAATACAGATCTCGGTACCATAAAATGTATTGTAAAGGAAAATTATGTAGGAGAATTTTCGAAAAACCCTATACAGTTTATGAAACAAAATTTCGACTTCAAAGAATTTTTATCAGCAGTTTTAAATGCTAAAGAATTCGACGAATATGTAGTTACCTTTAATAGTAAAAAAGGCTATTTAGAAGCTATTTATACAAATGAAGGGGAAATTGTTCAGACTCTACAAAAATTTAATGACAAAGTATTACCCTTAGATCTTAGAAGACAAGTATATACTAGCAATCAAGGATGGACAATGGTAAGCAACAAATATGTTGCAAGCGGTAGAAATGATAAAATTGACAAAGAATACTACAAAATAAAAATGGAAAATGGAAGCAAATCCAAATCCATTAAAGTAGTACCTGGAGCTACAACAATTGTAGGTGTAGTTAGCAATTAAGAATTTTTAAAAGCCGTCCTTTTATAATTATAACGTAGGATTCAAGGAACTTAAAGAATAATCTAGTTCCTTGAAATCTTACATAAAAAGATCTGAGGATAGATATCTATCTCCTCTATCGCAAACAATACTTACCACTACACCTTCATCCAATTCTTCACATAATCTTAAAGCTGCTGCGGCTGCTCCTCCACTACTCATTCCTGAAAAGACTCCTTCATCTTCAGCTAATCTTCTTGCCATCAATTTCGCATCTTCTTCATTAACTTCTAAAACGCGATCTACTTTCTTAGGATCGAATATCTTCGGAAGATATTCTTTTGGCCATTTTCTTATTCCAGGAATTCTTGCTTCATCTGTGGGTTGTACACCAATTATTTGTACATTTTTATTCTGCTCTTTTAAGTATGTTGAAGTACCCATGATTGTTCCTGTAGTTCCCATGGAAGAAACAAAATGCGTAACCAGCTTATTGGTATCTCGCCAGATCTCTGGCCCGGTGGTGTTGTAATGCGCTTTCCAATTGTCTGGATTCGCAAATTGATTGAACATAAAATAACCTCCATCTTTCACCTTATCTTCTGCGTAATCTCTTGCCAGTTCTATACCTCCATCTGCATCGATCAATGTAACTTTTGCGCCATAAGCTCTCATAGTTTGCACTCTTTCTATTGTAGAATTTTCAGGCATCACTAATTCAATGTCTAGCTTAAAAATCCCCGCGATCATAGCTAAGGCAATTCCGGTATTTCCGCTTGTTGCCTCTATAAGTTTAGAGGAAGAATTAATATCTCCTCTGTCTAATGCACTTTTAATCATATTATAAGCAGCTCGATCCTTTACGCTTCCGCCAGGATTCTGACCTTCCAATTTAAGATATAAACTCACTTTTGGATTTTTTACTAAAGTTGCTGTTTTAACTAAGGGAGTGTTTCCAATTAGATCTAAAATAGAATTACTCATTATTTATGGTGTTTTTTATATTAATCTGTGGCTTATGAGATACCATAGAATTAGGTGGTACAGATGCGGTAAGCCAAACATTTCCTCCAATAATGCTATTTGCACCAATCGTTGTGTTTCCACCTAAGATAGTTGCATTCGCATATATGGTTACATTTTCTTCTATGGTTGGATGCCTTTTTTTGTTTCTGAGATTTCTATGCACAGAAAGCGCACCCAAAGTTACCCCTTGATATATTTTTACGTTATTCTTTATAATTGTGGTTTCTCCAATAACTACACCTGTGGCGTGATCTATAAAAAATGGCACTCCAATTTGTGCTCCTGGATTTATATCGGTTCCGGTTAATCGATGTGCACATTCGGACATTAATCTTGGAACTAACGGAAGCCCGAATTTATAGAATTCATGACTCAACCTGTAAATAGCAATTGCATAAAATCCTGGATAAGCAAGAAATACTTCTTCAATAGAATTTGCAGCAGGATCATTTCTCATGATCGTGTTCGCATCCATATTTAAATTCTCCAATACCAACGGCAACTTCTCTAAATAAGATTGCCAAATTTCTTTACAAGGTTTTCCAGGTTCCCAGCAAACAAGTTCTACCAACTCTTGAAAATCCACTTCCAGTTGGTCTATATTTTTTTCCACGGGAGTTGCTTCATCAAACAACGTATAAAACAATTTATGAGTGAATGCTTCAGCTTTTTCACGAATAGCATATTTCAAATTTGGAAACTGCTTTTGTTCCTGAATCTTTTTAATAATAGTCTCTCTCTTCATAGTTTAAAAAACCTGTTTATTAAGAAAAATACTTTCTGAAAAGTCATTCCTTATTGTTGCATTTAATTTCAAAGTTATGGATTTATTAAAGAAGATTTATAGATCTATGTTAAGGGAAACTCTTAAAAATTGAAGCTTAAAATTTAACTTTTTATAGGCGTTAAAAATTTATTAAGAGAAAAACAATGGGTTTCATATTTCTGTAAATTAGTGTATTAATCATTTAAATATATAATCATGGCACAATCACAAAATCCTTCAAAAGGACCAGCAAAGCAAGATCAAAAAAAATCTGACCAAAAGAAAACCGATCAGAAAAAACCACAGCAACCTAAGCGTTAATTAGGGCAAATGTTGTTAGATTTTTTAAGCCACCGGAAAGGTGGCTTTTTCTATGCCATTAATTTTCTGGAAACTTAATAACCCCTAGTCTTTTTATAAGTTTTTCGCTCAAAGCATACAACCATTTAAGCTGCTCTGTTATTAAATGTACTTCCTGCAATCTGGTAGTTTTATTTATTTCTACATCATTACTAAAGTTTATTTCTTCTGAATTTGCATTACTAAGTGTTTTAAATCTATTTTCGAAATAATCTTGTGCTGCTAATTTAGTTTCAGAATTAATAGATCTCGTTGAATCTGAATTCGAAATAATAGCAACTGCATGGTCCATATTCTCTTCTATTCCTTTTATATAATCATTAAAAAAAGTTGAAGCTTTAGTTGTAGAATGGTTTTGAATATAGGTACCCATAGAAGCTAAAGAAGATAAAAAAGTATGATTAAGAACTATGAGCTCATAAAATTTATCTAGCTGAACTTGTTTAGATTTTGGTTCCTGGGTCATCCTTTGAAATGCTGCAGATAAATTTCCTGAGGTAAGAAATGCCTGCTTTCTGGATAGCTTATAAGATGTTGGTAATTCTCCTTTATCCTGATAGAATTTCTGAATTTGCAATAAATAATCTTTGTTGGCTATAAGGCTGTCTGTAATTACCGATTTTATATTGAAAAGCTCCCAAGAAGGCCATAATAATGCATTCCCCAATGCTGCTAGTCCTGCACCAATCATGGTGTCTATCACCCTAAACTGGATCACATTTAAAACATCTGGTTTTAATAAGGCATAAATAAAAACAACACTAAGGGTAATAAAGGTGGCAGAGGTTTTATAATTTCTCTGAACCATAGAAAATGCCAAGACCAAACATATAATTGCGAGAATAGCATAAAGTGTGGTATTTGGAAAAAGCAAGACTATTCCAGTTGCAATGAGGCCGCCAAATAAGGTTCCTAAAATACGTTGCTTGGAACGTTCTTTTGTTAATCCATAATTGGGTCGCATTATAACTATAATGGTCAACAAGATCCAATACGCATTTTGAACAGAGAAATACGCACCAATGGCATATCCAACCATTACAACTAAAGCTAAGCGTAAGGAGTGCTTAAAAATTGGAGATTTTAAACTAAAATTTTCTAATAAGATCTTCGGGTCATATTCCTGATGATTTATAAAACGCTGGGCTTCAATTTTTTTCACAAAGCCGAGATCATGAAGATTATAATTACTTAATATCCTTTCAATTTTAATGATCTTTTCAACTTGTTTGTGTTGGTAGTCGTAAAGATTAATAAGTAAAATAAGACCTTCATTCAGCTCATTTTCTTCAGCTTTTCTATATATCAGAAGTTCATTTTCAATTTCCTTTAAAAATTCTTCTAAATTACAAGTCTCTTTTAATTCTTCCGAATTCAGAATAGAGGTAGATATTTGCTTTAATCTATTGCTCATCTCCAATATCAATTTTTGAAACATGGAGATCTTTTCTGGATACTTTAGAAGCAGCTCATCCATCCTATCATAATTTACAGGATTTGCCATTGCCAACTCCAACACGTCTACCAGTTGAATAAATGTGAGCAACCGTCTCCTCTCAAAGTTGGAGGTTCCGGAAGATTTTCTGCTAGAGATCAAAATATCCCTTAGCGTTTCATGATTTATATTAAGCTCATTTTGAATATCGAATAATCGCTTCTGAAGCGTTTCTCTATCTGAAGTTGCATCTAATAATTTACCTCGAATAGAAAGATATTCTGAAGTAAGCAGTAAACCTTGAGATAAAAATTGTTCTGTAAGGGCACGAGGATTTAATTTGTGCCAAACCACCGTGAGCGTTAAGTACCATACTCCTCCAATCCCTATTAAAATAGCGCGCTGGTAAATTTCCAATACATTAGAAATATTTGCGAAGCTTAAAACCAATGCAAATAATCCGGAGAAACTAACTAATGAAGCTCTAAAACCATAAACTGAGAAATAGGAAATGGCAAACATTACAACTCCAAGAAATGGAATTGTCAACCAGATAGAAAATTTAAAATAACCTCCCAACAAACTAGCCATCACTGCAAATGCAGCCGACATTAAAATACCTATATTCTTATTCCTAAAACTCCCTGAGACATCACTTGGGGAACTTAAAAGCGCACCAATAGCCAAGGCAAGCCCAATTTCTAAATGATCTAAGTACACGCCTATAACAATTGGAAAAGTAATACCAATTCCTAATAGTATGGCTTTCGTAAAGTCTGTGCTTTTAAGAAAGTGGGTAGTTTCCTGATAGAAATCGTTTAATTTATTACTTATCGTACTCAAATTATAATAATGGTGTTTTAAACAAAGGTAAGTGCAATAGCTGCATAGAGCGTTAATCTTTTCTGAAAAAACTATTTTATTTCAAGCTTAAAACTTCAATAAAAATAAAAAGTAATAGCTTTATAGTTCTAGAATTCTCCCGTAAAAATCTTACCGAAAATTAAAAAATATAATTATGAATAAAGTAATATATCTTAAGAATAGACCAGCAGGAATGCCAACCTTATCAGATTTCGAGATGAAGGAAGAGGAAAAACCTAAAGCTGAAGATGGGGAAATATTGATCAAAACCGAATATTTATCTGTAGATCCTTATTTAAGAGGAAGAATGCGCAATGTAGAATCTTATGTAGAACCTTTTAAGGTAAACGAACCTTTAGAATCTGGAATTATTGGAGAGGTTGTTTCCTCAAAAAACTCCAATTTTAAAGAAGGAGATCATGTCACCGGAATGCTGAAATGGAAAGAATATCAAATTTCTTCTGGTGCTGGTCTTAATAAAGTAGATAAGAACATTGCACCATTATCGGCTTTTTTAGGAGTTCTTGGCTTAACCGGGATCACTGCTTATTTAGGTTTAGAAAAAATTGGAAAACTTAAAGAAGGAGAAACGCTATTAGTTTCTGGTGCTGCTGGAGCTGTTGGTAGTATCGTTGGACAAATTGGAAAAATTAAAGGTTGTAGAGTGGTTGGAATTGCAGGTACTGATGAAAAAATAAACAAATTGAAATCCGATTTTAATTTTGATGCTGGAATAAATTATAAAACATCATCGAACATAGAAGAAGATATTAAAAAGGCTTGCCCAGATGGTGTAGATGTCTATTTTGATAATGTTGGAGGAGAAATTTTAGATGCTGCCTTGGCCAACATTAACAAGTTTGGAAGGGTGATAAACTGTGGAGCAATTTCTCTTTATAATGCTACAGACATCCCAACTGGACCTAGGCCAGAAGGAATTTTGATCAAGAATAGTGCTTTAATGCAAGGTTTTATTGTACGAGATTATATCAAGGATTTTGGACCTGCAATGAAGCAATTAGGCTCATGGTTACAAGAAGGAAAACTGCAATATGCAGAAACTATAGTAGAGGGATTTGATAAAACTCCTCAAGCTTTTATAGATCTTTTTAAAGGAAAGAATAAAGGGAAAATGGTAGTCAAGGTTTAATCCCAGATAGAATTGCCATTAAATTTTTCCCAAATAGTATGGTTATCTACACGTTTAAGTTTTTTATTATTTAAAATTTTAAAAACCAGGGTTTCATCTGGTAACTCAAAATTATTTGGGAAGGTGAGTACAATGCTGTTCTTTATAACGTTGTATTCTCCTCTCCATATAATATCTGAAACCATGATCTCTGCTTCTCCGTGATCAAGAAAATTGATTTGAGCATGACAATTAATAAAAAAATCTGAGGTTTGAGAGTCCATGCATTCTTTCTCCGTTTTAAAGTACTTATACACAAAAGTTTGATTTGCGAAATCTCTATCGCTTTTTACATGCTCCTCTCGTTCACAAAAACTTACAAGCAAAAATAATGTGAACACAAATAGTACATTTGCTTTCATAGTTAACCAATTAATGTTTAGGGATACATTAAATTACTAAATATTACAGTTTAAAAAACTGATATAAAGCATTTTAACTATGTTTATTTTTGAAAAATAATTTTGATCTACTTTCCGCTTCTTAAAGATTCTGCGTATGCATTTGGTAAAATGCTGTTTTCAATGGCACTTGCGGCTTGTTCCACATCATACTCAAATCGTACGAAATCCACTTCTAAAGCATTCGTATCGATTAAGTTTAAAGACTCATTTAAAGTAATAATAACATAGCCTCCCAATGGATTTCCGTCTTTTGGCTTTCCTATAGAACCTATATTTATAGCGTGTTTATGGTTGGAATTATTTTCTAAAATTCTGTGATATGGTTTATGCGTATGCCCAAAGCACAAAATATCTGCATTGGCTTCGTTCATAATTCTTAACAAACTTGATTCCGGTCTATCTTCAAATAAGTACTCATTAATTTTTCTTGGACTTCCATGTACCAACAATAAATTGATAGATTCTTCATCCTTCAACTTAAATTCTAAATTGATATGAGATGGCAAAGTTCTTAGATAATTTCTTTCAGAAGAACCAATTAACGAATTTGTAAGTTTAATGGAAACTGCTCCGTTTTCTTTATCCTCCTCTGTTTTATACGCACATCCACAATCATTTATATTCCTTCCAATGCCAAAATCATAATTCCCAGCAATACACGGGATCTTGCGCTTTCTAATTTCGTTTACAACTTCATTGGGCCACATATTATAACCCACGAGATCTCCTAAACAGTAAACCGAATCTACACCTTTAGTTTCCAGATCTTCAAAAAAGGCTTGTAGCGCAGGTAAATTAGCATGTATATCAGAAAAAAGAGCGATTTTCATTTGTATTATTTAAGTTGAATTTATTTAAAATTTGAAGGCTAACAAGCTTCTGAAGTTGATGTGTTGTAATTTAAAAACTGAATAAGCAACTTGCTAGTTTCCTTCCATTTTTGCTGATCTATACAATAACAAACACTTGTTCCTTCGATCTCTCCTTTTATTAAACCGAGTTTTTTTAATTCTTTTAAATGTTGTGAAATCGTTGGTTGCGCCAACCCTATACTATCTACCAGATCGCCACAAATACAATTTTTAGAATTAAATAGATGTTGAAGAATTGCAATTCTAGCAGGATGGCCGAGCACTTTTGCAATGTTGGCCAATTCATTTTGAGTATCTGTAAATTTTTCAGATTTAGTAAGTCCCATAGAGGTATGTTATATTGCAATATTACGATAAATCTATTAAAAAAATGATCTGAATTCAGCCTAATACCAAATTCAGATCAGATTATAATTTTATGATTTAGGTGGCTGAGAAGGCCTTACCTCTATTTTACTTGGTAAACTTCTTGAATTCATTTTTAGCAGATCTACTACCAATTCACCAATATCTTCTTTTTGGATCTTCCAAGAATCTTTTTCACTAGGTTCATGATCATTAAAATGAGTAGCCACAGAACCTGGCATAATAGTACTTACTTTAATTCCATATTCCCTTAGATCTAACATTGCCGCTTGGGTAAATCCAGTCACACCAAATTTACTTGCATTATAAGCAGTTCCTTTTGGGAAAAAGTTAGTTCCCGCTAAACTAGAAATTGTTATAACATAGCCTTCAGATTTTTTTAAATGTTCCACACTAGATTTTACGCTGTAAAAAACTCCGGTTAAATTAGTGTCTATAGTTTGTTGCCAGTCTTCAATAGAAAGTTCATCTATTGGTGCAAAATGTCCTACTCCTGCATTTGCAATCAATACATCTAAATTTCCCCATGTATCGATCACTTTTTTAACTGCCTTTTCTTGACTCTTATAATCTCTAACATCTGCTTCTAGTGCCAAAACTTTCCCTCCGCCTAATTTTTTCAATTCGGTAGTAGCTTTATCCGAAGCATCTAAAGATCTACTGGTAATTGCCACATTCATTCCTAATTTTACAAGTGCTTCTGCAACTCCATATCCTATTCCTTTACTTCCACCTGTTATTAAGGCTACCTTATCTTTAAAATCTTTCATTTTACTGTTTTTTTTATTGAGTTTAAAGCTACTAAACATGGTATGGACATTGAAATTTTTGAAACTAATTAATTGTTAATTCTTTTAAATTAGTCTGAAAATCATTTAGAAATGAGCGCTTTAATTCTTGTAATAGAATCTTTTATAAATAATAGCCAAAATGGTTTCAAAAAACCTTTAAAGCAGTAACTTTGCGATTACCCTAAAAAAGACAAGAATCTGAGCTTGTATAAGGCTACAGTATTAGAAATAACATAAAATATATAAAAGTTGAAAAATCCAAAAGCTCAAAAACTAATTGATAAAATTCAACGCGATTTATTGCGTAATGGATTAATTGTAAATACTATAGTAGAGGATCTAAAACAGTTAAGACCTTTCGCTATTGAAGAAGAAAATCCTCTCTTGGCTAAGGTTATCCGTTTGACTTTTGAACATATTGAAGAGAACGAAACTTTCGAAATCCCTATTCCAGATGATGAACCTTTGGATGATGAAGAAGAAGTTACTGAAACTGAATCTTCACCACAAGAAAGTCTGGATTACTTACTTTCCTTGATGCATGATACCACCATTAAGAACAATGTAATAGATCTTAGAGAATACAGTCGTGCTTTAGCTGAATACGCTGAATAAATTAATTAAAGTTGGATTACAACATTCACTTTTAGAATGCTGTAATCCAACTTTCCAAACAAATCTAAATAACCCATGAATGGATAAAGAAGCGAAATCTAAAAAGAAATCGCGTGCGCGTTTGCTTCACCAGTATTATGGCTATACGGGGTTTTATAGATTTGTAGGTAAAAGTGTGAAAAAAGCCATCATTCCTATATTGGTTTTTATCGCAGCAATTTTCGCTCTAGATTACTTTGTTGTAGATCTAGATAAGTTGCTAGTTACAGTTACAGAAACCTATTCTCCAATAGGAATTTTAAGTGTTTTCTTTGCTTCTGAATCGCTTCTCGGAATAATCCCTCCTGAATTATTTATTGCTTGGGCCGGAAAATCGCCCTTTCCAATTTTCTATTTATCATTATTAGCCGCTGCTTCCTATATGGGAGGAATTGTGTCTTATTTTATTGGGGTTGGAATTACAAAAATTCCAGCAGTACATAAACAAATAGAGACCAACATGGCAAAGCACATTAAGAACACTCGCAAATGGGGTGGATTCTTAATTATTGTTGGGGCTTTGCTCCCAATACCTTTTGCCATGACAAGCATTGCAGCGGGAATAATACGATTCCCTTTTATGAGCTACTTGATGTATGGTTTGCTAAGATTTATACGGTTTTACGCATATGCGCTGGTTATATTTGAAATGGTATAAAAATTAAATCTTCCTAAGCCTATTTCTTCCTAAATTATTCTGAATTTACTTTCTACAACAAATGATACTTATTTTAGCGCACAATTAATGAGTGTTTTAAAAAACATAGCACGCACCGGTTATATCGCGAAGGGAATTATTTATTCTGTAACAGGAATTCTAACCTTCATGGCTGCCATTAATTTAGGTGGACAAAAAGCTGGGAAAGAGGAAGTTTTAGAGTTTATCGAAGATCAGCATTTAGGAAGCACCTTGCTCATTTTACTTGCAATTGGACTGTTATGTTATGCAACTTGGAGGTTTGCTCAAGCCTTTGTAGATCCTCAAAAACGTCATGGGAAAAGCAAGAATAAAGGACAACGCTTTGCCTTATTTGTTAGCGGTGCTACCTATGTTAGCCTTGCCGGATTAACTGTTTTAAAAGCGGGAGGAGATGTAGGAAAAACAGGAATTAAAAATTCTAGTATTTTAACTACAGAAGTTGGATTATATATCTTGGCGGGTGTAGGTTTAATATTTGCCGGAAGAGGAATTTATCAGATCACCCGATTATTCAAAACCAACTTCATCAGGAAATTTGATCTGGAATCTATGACCGATGAAAAGAGAAGAAAGATCATAAAGAATTCTGCATACATGGGAATGTCTGCAAGAGCGGTCATCTTTCTAATAATTGGCTTTTTCGCTTTGAAAGGTGCTATTACCGCTAATTTAGATGAAATTAAAAGCACTTCAGATGTATTCTCCTTTATTGAAACTTCCTTTTGGGGCTCATTTCAATTAGGAATGGTGTCTCTTGGGTTTATTTGTTATGCTGTATACATGTTCCTATCTGCCAAATATCGAAGCTTCTAAGCTTCACCTATACTACTAATTTCCTTTTATTTTAGTTGATTATAATCTTGGCTATAACTTTAAAAGTTTCATCCACTAATCATAATTTAATTATAAAGACTCTGTAAAAGTCTATGTTTTCTGATATATTTAGGAACCAACTAAAAAAAAATATCATGAATAACAGACTAAAAAACATCGCACGAACGGGGCTAGTTGCCAAAGGTATAATTTATGCAATTATTGGAGTTTTAACATTTATGGCAGCCTTTAATATGGGCGGTGAGAAAGCAGGAAAATTACAAGTATTAGATTTTCTTGAAAAACAAACCTTTGGTAAAATACTTCTAATAGTGATTGGGATCGGACTTCTTTGCTATGCATTCTGGAAATTTGTACAATCTATTCAAGATCCTGAGAATATTGGAGATGATAAAAAAGGAAAAGCAAAACGTACCGGTTTTTTTGTAAGTGGTCTTCTATATTTAGGATTAGGAGCTATAGCCATTTTAGATGCCGTAGGTTCCGCAGAAAGTTCAGGAGGATCTTCTGGCAAAAACAGCAGTTTTCTAGCTACAGACACTGGATTGATCGTTCTGGGAATCGTAGGAGTTATCTTAATAGGTTTGGGAATCTATCAGTTTACGCGAATTAAAGAAGATAAATTTGAAAAGAAATTCAGTGCTAAAGCATTAAGCGAAGAAAAGCGTAAAAAGACCATCTATAATTCAGCTTATTTTGGATTAGCCTCAAGAGGAGTTATTTTCTTAATATTAGGTTTCTTTGCCATAAAAGCTTCTTATACTTCAGATCCCAATAAAATTAAAACCACATCAGACGTATTCTCCTTTTTAGAAGATTCATCTTATGGAATGTATTTATTAGGAGTAGTTTCCGCAGGACTTATAGCCTATGCTATTTATATTTTTATGCTAGCAAAATATAGACGATTTAATTAATCGATCTATTTTATCTTGGTGAATTTAATTCCAAGTTCCTTTTCCAATTCGAATATTCTTCTGGCTTCTTTAGGATTTACTAAAACTAAGGAAACGCCAGTATTCCCAGCGCGAGCGGTTCTACCACTTCTATGGGTATAATATTCGGTTTGATCTGGTAATTGATAATGCACCACAAAAGCTAAGTTATCTACATCTATACCACGAGCAGCAACATCTGTAGAAACCAATAATCGCAAGCTTTTATTTTTAAAAGCACGCATTACCTTATCTCTATCTTTTTGATGCATATCTCCTTCTAGCAAGCCAACTTCATAATTCTTAGCATGAAGTTGCTTTGCAAGGATCTTT
>CAZWSP010000007.1:0-43166 GCA_964636585.1 uncultured Antarcticibacterium sp. | reverse complement strand
TAGGTTCCAGTAAAATAAAATTTATAGCTTGAGTTAACTGATTCACATTAAAAACCGGAAGAGCGCCAACTAATCCAGCTACACTAAACATCACGGCTAAAGCTTTCCATTTTTTACCTAATCCTTCCATGATGAAATACATGGGTCCACCCTGAATATTCCCATCGGAATCTTTTCCGCGATACATTACCGCTAAACTATTAGTAAAAAATTTTGTAGCCATCCCAATAATTGCGCTAACCCACATCCAAAATATTGCTCCCGGACCTCCAATAGCAATTGCTACCGCCACTCCCGCGATATTCCCCATCCCAACGGTTGCAGAAAGCGCCGTTGATAATGCTTGAAAATGACTTATTTCACCGGGATCATTAGGATCGTCATACTTTCCGCGTAAAACTTGAAAAGCATGTCCTAGATGTCTAAAGGGTAGAAATTTTGAAATAATAAGGAGGTAAAGACCACCACCAATTAGCAAAATTAAAAGAGGAAGCCCCCACACAAAAGAGGCGAAATCGGCAATGAATTGATCTATCTGAGTCATAAGCAAATATAACTATTGCTGTATTGTATCCAAATATTATTAAGTGGGTACAACTTCAACTTTTAGTTGAGGTTTCGCAAAATATATGAACCTAAGTTCTACTTGTTTTCAGCAATAAATTTTTCGGCGATAGAAACCATTTCAGCATTTCCACAAATAAATGGTGCGCGTTCGTGGAGTTCTGTAGCTTGAATCTCCATTACTCTTTGCTCCCCATCTGTAGCTCGTCCTCCAGCTTGTTCAGCAATAAAAGCCATTGGGTTGCATTCATATAATAAACGCAATTTCCCTTTAGGAGCAGTGCTTCCTTGGGGATATAAGTACAAACCACCCATTAACATGTTTCTGTGGAAATCTGCAACCAAAGAACCTGTATATCTAGCCGTAAAAGGCCTGTTTTCTTCAGTATTTAGTTCCTGCATCCATTTAATAAGCTTTTTAATTCCGTTAGGAAAATGAATATAATTTCCTTCATTCACAGAATAAATAATTCCGCTGGACGGAAATTTAATGTTTGGATGTGATAGGAAAAACGAACCTATTCCTGGATCGAAAGTAAAGCCATTTACCCCGTTCCCAGAAGTGTAAACAAGCATGGTTGAGGTCCCATAAATTAAATATCCAGCTGCGACCTGATTTTCACCTTTCTGAAGAAAATCTTCTTTGGTAACTTTAGTTCCCGGCTCAGAAATTCGGTGATAAATACTGAAGATCGTCCCAACCGTAATATCTACATCTATGTTCGAAGACCCATCCAAAGGATCTATCAAGATCACATATTTGGAATCTTTATGAATATCATCATCAAAGATCACGATATCTTCTAATTCTTCTGAAGCTAAACCTCCAATTTCCCCTCGTGCCTTAAGCGTGCTGATAAAAATATCGTTCGCAATTATATCCAATTTTGCCTGTACTTCCCCTTGAACATTTTCAGAATTCATCTTTCCTAAGATCTGAGACAACCCGGCTTTATTGATCTTTTCGTTCACCATTTTACCGGCAAGCTTAATTGCACTAAGCAATGCAGTTAATTCTCCTTTTGCGTACGGAAAGTCTTTTTGATTCTCTACTATAAATTCTCCTAATGTAATTGGTCTTTGCATTCTTTTCGATTTTTTAATTATACTCCGCTAAATGCTCCAAAACCACCATCTATGGCAATTACGATTCCGGTGACAAATGTAGATTCATCTCCGGCAAGCCAATTGGCTGCTCCTTGCAATTCTTCAGGTTTCCCGAAACGCTTCATCGGCGTTTGGGTAACTATGGTATTTCCTCTATCGGTTAAACTTCCATCAGTATTTAAAAGCAGATCTCTGTTTTGTTCTCCAATAAAAAATCCTGGAGCGATCGCATTTACACGAATGCCATCTCCATATTTCTGAGCCATTTCCACTGCAAGCCATTTGGTGAAATTATTGATCGCAGCCTTTGCTGAAGAGTAGCCCATAACTCGTGTTAAAGCTCTTTCCGCAGCCATAGAAGAAATATTAATGATACTTCCTTTTTTACGTTCTGTCATTGACTTTCCAAAAACGGTCACCGGCAATACAGTTCCTTTAAAATTAAGCTGACTCACTTTATCCAGATCATCCAGATCCAGATCAAAAATGGTTTGATCTGGGTTAATAGTAGCTCCCTTCATATTTCCACCGGCAGCATTTACCAGAATGTCGATTTGCCCAAACTCTTTTTCTATCTTTTCTTTAGCGGCCTGCAGTTGTTCTTTATTTAAAACATCGGCAACCAGGCCTATGGCCGTTCCTCCACTATTTTCAATTTCTGAAACTCTTTCTTGAACCGTCTCTACACTTCTACCAAGAATGCCAACTTTTACTCCTTGTGTCGCCAAACCTTTGGCAATGGCACCACCAAGTACTCCATTTCCACCTGTGATCACTGCCACTTTATTTTTTAAGCTATTCATATTATTTATTTTCCAATACATTTATAATTCCATGTTCCAAGCCTCTTAATTCTGCCAGACCTCTCAATCTGCCAATTACGGAATAGCCCGGGTAAAAACTTTTACCTTCATCCTGCAACATTTCATGTCCATGATCTGGTCTCATGGGAATAAGTGCTCGTGGGCGTTCTTTTTTCATTTCATAAAAAGTTCTCATGATCTGGTACATCCCGGCGCTGCCTTCTAAATGATTCGCTTCGTAAAATCTTGAATCCTGCTCTCTTTGTACAGATCTTAGGTGTACAAAATGAATACGATCAAAATATTGCTTGATAATAGCTGGCAGGTCATTATTTTCTGATGCACCTAAACTTCCACTGCAAAAGGTAAGTCCGTTTGCTTTTTGCGGAACCTTGCTGAAAATATAATCCAGGTCTTTGGCATTACTTACCACCCTGGGAAGCCCCAAAACAGGCCACGGCGGATCGTCTGGATGTATGGCCATGACCACGCCGGCTTCTTCTGCTACCGGAATAACTTCTCTCAGAAACGACACCAAATTCTTACGTAATTGCTCTGCAGAAATATCCTGGTAATCCTTTAATCCGCTCCTTAATTTATCCAGCGTAAAGCCTTTTTTATCTCCCGGAAGCGCCATTAGCAAACTCTCTTTTAAAAGTTGAAGTTCCTCTTCCTGCATTCCAGCATGCTTATCCTTGGCTTTCTCAACTAAAGCTGAATCATATTCTTTCTCTGCGTTCTCTCTCTTCAGAATAAAAAGATCGAAAATAATGAGATCTTCGAGGTTATGAAGCAGCGCCGTACTACCATCTTCCAACTCGTAACGAACATTCGTTCGTAACCAGTCCAGCACAGGCATAAAATTATAGCAAACCCGGGTAATTCCACATTTTCCAAGGTTGCGCAGACTTTGTTTATAGGCTGCAATAAACTTAGTCTTATCTTCCCTACCCTGTTTGATATGCTCGTGAACCGGAAGGCTTTCCACTACATTCCAATGCAGAGCAAAGGAATTTTCCTGATTACTATCCAGCAGCAACTTCTTTCTTTTTTCAATCTCCTCTACGGCCCAAACTTCTCCAACAGGAATATGATGCAAAGCCGTAACCACTCCATGTGCCCCGGCCTGCTTTATATTTTTAAGATTCACCAGATCCTCTGGACCGTACCATCTCCAACTTTCTTCAAAAATCTTGTTCATTAATTATAATTTCTAATGTATTATTTGCCGTTCTTTTAACCACTTTTCAGCAAGTAATTTCCATTCATTTGTCAATTCAGAATCATTCACAATTCCTATCGCATGTTTTCCCTTCGGAAAAATATGCAGGCTTCCATCCACCTTATTTTTCAACATGGCTTCATAAAATAAAATACTATTCATTGGCGAAACCGATTCATCATTTTGTGCATGCACCAAAAATGTAGGAGAGGTTTCTGACGTTACCTGAAACTCGTTTGAGTATTTCTTAATTAGATCTTCGGAAGGATCTTCTCCCAGAAAATTGTCCCTACTACCTTTGTGGGCATATTCTCCAAAACTGATCACCGGAGAGATCAAAACCATGAAATCTGATTTAAAACTGAAATCATTCAAGCTATCATTATCAATTTTTGAAAGATCTTCTTGATGTGTAGCAATAGTTGAAGCTAAATGTCCACCAGCAGAAGTTGCAAAAATTCCTATTTTATTTGGATCAATATTATATTTTTCAGCATTTGCTCTTATAAGTTTCATCGCTCTTTGAGCATCCTGTATTGGACCATTTTGACGAACCTCAAGATCTGGAGAAGTCGGCAATCTATAATCCAGCACAAAAGCTGAAATTCCCAAAGTGTTAAACCATTTAGCAATTTGGTATCCGCCAACATTATAAGTGAGATGATGATATCCGCCACCCGGTAAAATAAGAACAGCAGCGCCAGAATTTTCTTCTTTGGCAGTCAGAAAACTATGTAACCCAGGAATGGCTACTTGAGTGATGCGTTCATTTTCTTCAATAGGATCTAAACTCAATCCTTTGGAATTAGGCATCTTCCCTTCCGGCCAGAGCGGCATAAAATCCTGAGATCTCGCCAAACTTGTCACCATAAAAATTGCCACTAAAAAGATCGATCTTTTCATGCTATAAAAAATCTTTGCGAATTGGATTAAAGGTGTCTATCAAAATTCCGGATTCCAGGCATTCTGCTCCGTGTCTTAAATTAGGTTGCACAAAAAACCCATCACCAGCTTCCAATATTTCAGAAACATTATTGATCGTGATCTTAAATTTTCCAGATGCAACAAAAGATGCTTGCGTATGAACATGTTCATGCAAAGCACCAATAGCTCCTTTTTCAAATTTCACCTTTACCAACATCAAATCGGAATTGTGACCAGTGATCTGTCTGGAAATTCCACTGCCAAGATCTTCCCAGTTTGCTGACTTATTTTTAAAATAGGTTTGTTTATTCTTCATTTTAATGCTTTTTCTCCCATTTCGGGTATATTTTTGTTAGCAGATCGTACGCGTAACTGTCTATATAATTATATCCAGTTCTTCGCTCAATCTCTATATCTTCTAAAAATTTCATCTTTTTACCATCTCTCCCCACAAAAAAAGGAACTCCAGTTTCTATCTCGTTAAACCTTCCCCATAATGGCAATCCCTCCTTATCTGAAATAACTTTTCTGTCTCTAACTCCAGTAAAATCCTTTGTCCAAATAACTTTCTCTCCAGTTATCTTGTGATCTTCAAACCATACAACTGCACTTCTAATGGCATTTTTCACATCTTCAGAAGGATGCTTCAGTTTAATTAGATATTCTACGATCTCTGTACTTTCTTTTCCGCTTAAGGAAGGCAATTCATAAGCTCTGGCTTTTGCCGGACTAAAATCGTCTTTATCGTGTTGGGCGCACCAGATCGTGCGTTTATCATTCACTTTTACCTGAGTAGCAAGAATGATCTCTAATCCTTTCTCGATCGCTTTTTGGGATTTCTCTTTGCGAACCTCATCTACAAAATCATAAGGTTTCTTATCTAAAGTGATATTCCGAAGCAATTCCATAACCCCGATCATTGCGCCATCGTTATAAGTGATATGCTCGTAATAGCCTTTTTTGACAGGATAGAATTGCGGCCAGCCTCCATTTTCATATTGCGCTTCTAAAAGGTAATCTACACCGCATAAAAAAGCACACTTATAAACCTCATTGCTAGTAGCGCTATAAACCTTTGCCAAATATCGAAGCTGAGTATGCGTAGCCCCGTTATCTATTGTTGTTCCAACCTCATTAGATTGCTCTTTTTTTAATTGCTGAATCTCCTTTTCATTAAGTTCAACTGTCATATCAATATTTTTTTGCCAGCCACCGTTATTGTGTTGATACAACAAAACATTATCTGCAATTCGTTGAGCCTCTTCTGACGAATACCACTCTGCCGACTGATTCTCCACTTGCTTCCAAGTAACCTTGCTTTTTTCTTGAGCCTTAATAATGGTGAAAAATCCGGTAATAAGAAAAACCGCTATGGCTAATTTGAAATTCTTCATATTACTTTTCTTTAGGGTTTGCGGGGTTTTTCTGAAGCACCTCTGGAAGTATATATTTTGAGATAGCAAGTTCTTTCTCATTGATCTCCTTCAAGGCTAGAGTGGCAATAGTTCTCGCACCAAATTCAGAAAGATGTGTATCGTCATGTCTGCCATCAGGCTCGTAAGCATCGTCATCCGGTTCAAGATGTAAATGCAACATTTTAGATCCTTCCGGTCCATAGGCAATTTCCAGTTGTTCGCTAAGTAATTGTAGATCTATAAAAGGAACTTCAAGATCCTTGGCTACCATTCTCACCACTAAAGGATATTCCCCATGAGTATCTACCAAAACCCCATTTTCATTGAAATTTCTGCGGACAATAGAAGTGAATAAAATTGGATTTGCTCCTTTTGCTCTTGCTTCAGTTATAAACCTCTCCAAATTTGCGCGGTATTGTGTAAACGGATTGGTATACCGAGTAGAATCTAATACTTTTTGATCGTTATGACCAAACTGAATAAAAACAAAATCTCTCGATTTTAATTTACTTTCAACAGCGTCCCATTTTCCTTCAGCAATAAAATTTCTGGTACTTCTACCGTTTACCGCATGATTTTCAATAGTTATTTCTGAAGTCATCAATTCAGGAAGCATTTGTCCCCAGCCGTGTTCAGGATTTTTCTCGGGATCTTTTTTATCGGACATCGTAGAATCACCAATTAAATATAATGTGGGTTTTTCCTGAGCTGTGGAGCTCATAGTAAAGATGATCGCCAATAAAAGTATAGGTGTTCTCATAATTATTTTTTCAATGCTTCTGAAGCCCAGAACCAATCATCTCCGTAAATATTCTTCAAAGTATATTTTTTAGCTTCCTGTTCGGTTAACTGATGTGACCATTCGACTCTAGATTCAGGAGAAGCTCCCGCTCCTGTGCTTTTATATTCAGCATAGTACGTGGTTCTTTCTTTGTTTGGAAACATATTATCTCCAGTCCAAGGATCCCAAGCTTCAGCAAGAATATGATTGCCCAGTTCTGTATTTATGAACACTGTTTTTGCATACGAGCGCCAAGGTCTTCCTAAGTAAACCTCTTTGACATCTTCCGCAGCAATGAGTTCACAATCAATAAAAACATAACCGAAATCTTGATTTTTCGGGGTAGCCGCTGCAGTGACATAAGAATCTTTTAAACTTTTGATCGTACAATTCTGGAAAACAGCAGTAGCCTCACCAAAAATAAAATCGGTTGTTCCTTCAATAAAACAATTAAGATATAATTGTCTGCTGCCTTCTGTTGCGGTATAAATAGTGTCCTGACATCCCAAGATATTGCAATTCTTAGCTACAAATCGATCACCTTCAACGTGCAAGGCTACTGCCTGTCCTGTTTCACACCAAGAATTCTTGATAGTCAAATTTTCAAATTTCACATCGTCACCTTGGACTAAAACCGTAGATGAAGTAAAAGTGGAAAATTCCTTTCCTGTTTTTGGATTTATCTTCCCTGAATAATCATCATTTATAATTATTACTCCTTCTTTACTTTCCCCGATCAGACTTAGCTGATGTTTCCAACTCGGAATCTCTAACTTCTCATTATAAACGCCATTTTTTATGTGGATGACTACTTCTCCGGGACCAAGATCTCGAGTAGAATTAATAGCTTCTTGAATATTATTAAAATCGGCTTTTCCGTCTTTAGAAACACTAATCTGTAAATATGGAGCTTTAGCTTCTGAAGAGTTTTTTAAAGTTTTATCTAGAAAATTTAAGGTGAGATCCAGAGTTTCCTCGAACCAAGGATGCATTAACCAAAAGGAATGTGGGGAATCCTTGATGGTATGTATTTCATTGTAGATAGAATTATCATCAAGAATTTTCACCATTTCGTCCCTTCCTGCATGAAATCTTGGAAAAGAAGAATTGATAAACAATGTTAGAGGTGTGTTTTCATCTACATATTCTAAAGGCGAAGCCTCTTTCCACAAATCATATTTCTCAGATTTAGAACCTCCCAACCAAGTTGCTGCCATCCAACCTTCCTCTGCATCTGGATGAACAAAAGAAACAATGCCATCTACATTAACAATGGCTTTTACCGATTTATCGTTTACCCCTAATAAAGTTGCTAACTGTGCTCCTGCTGAAGCTCCTAACACTGCAATCTCATCCGAATTTATGTGATATTTATCTGAATTTTTTTGCATCCATTTTAAAGCATCTTTTAGATCTTCTACTGCTGCAGGATATTTTGCTTCAGTTCCAAGTCTGTAAGCTGCGGTAACCGCGACATAGCCATTATTTGCAAGATGTTGAGCCATCACCCTTTCATTTTCTTTGCTTCCGGTAAGCCAGCCGCCACCATGGATCAATAAAACCGAAGGGTATTTTTCTGCTCCTTCAGTTTTTGGGAGATATACATCTGCTTTTAGATCTCTTTCTTTTGTTGTTTTATACACCACATTTTCGATTGCAGTAATATTATCAGAAGTTAAAGGCGAGATAGGATTAATAAAGGGATAGTCTTTCTTCAATTTTTCATAGGTGGTAGCAATGCTATATGGTTTTATTTCATGCTTTTCCTGAGCTTGAATTGTAAAGCAACATAGCAGAATTCCTAATGCTATATATTTCTGAAAAGTCAGTTTCATTTTTATAAGTTTAAATCGAATTCAAAATTTACCATAAACCTTGATTTCTTATTCATCTTTACAATCTTCAATTTTTTCTGATTCTAAAGCACCAAGATCTGGCGCTTTTCCGGTATAGCATTTGTCTAAGATCTTCCCTGCATCTACCAACATACTATTCTTTTTAGGTCTTAAAAAACCTACATCCGGAAGGCTTCCATCGCTTTTACGTTTAGCTGATAATTCTGAAATATCTATAGAAACAAAATCCAATTCTGTCACTTCATTGTCTAATTCCCAGCTATTATTTGTCACTTCTTCTACTTTTGCATTATATTTACCAAGATCACCCAGAACAAGATTATTAATAACAACGATCTTATCTAAACCATTTTTTTCTGAAAAAGCGAAATTCCTTCCATTACCTGTAGCAGAGCAATTAATTATAGAAACAGTACCTCGATTACTATTATGATCGAAACCATCGCTTACATTTCCCGCAACGATACATCTGTAATATGAAGCATTATGTTTTCTGAGTTTATCATCGCTACCGCCGGTTTTAAAACCATTTCCATCACCTTTTCCTTGAGTCCCGTCTTTTAAATAGCCATTTCTAAAACTCCAGCAATTTTCATAGGTAGTATTAATATTATCAGCTTCTCTTAGGTAACCGTCCCAACCATCATCTAGATTGTTCCATGCACGGCAACCAATAAATTTGTTTCCAGAACCAACATCCATTTTTACAGCGAAACCGTCTGCGTTTTCTAAAGAAGAATCTGCATTATAAAAAGAATCACAATTTAAAATGGTATTGTTTGAAGCGCCATCATCTAATTGTAGTCCGGTGTCTGAACATTCTGAAAAGCTACAGAATTCTATATGATTGTTATTTCCGCGAATATGAAGTCCATTATCTCCGGCTTTATAAAACTGAAATCCTTTAATAAACCAATTATCAGCCTTCAAAACCATTCCTTGGTTAGAAGAATCTTCTATCATGGAGGAGAAATCTAATATGGGTCTTTCCCCAGAGATGTCCCCTATCAGATAAATTTTATTTTCTGAAGTTCCGGAATCATTGATATAAAACCGTTCATTAATTTTATAAGTTCCAGCGCTTACAAAAATAGAATCTCCTGGTTTTGGATCTGATAATGCTGCGATCAGTTCTTCTGAATTTGTAACCTGAATCGTTCTGGTTATTTCTTCGGAAACTATTGCATTATTATCTTCAACATTATTCAACATTGTATTACAAGAACATAGAATAATTGCTACAACGAATACTAAAAATGATTTCATGTTTAATTTTTATTTTGTAATTCTAAAATATTCTACATCTGCATAACCTCCACGAGGAGAATCTTTTTTGCTCACACTAAAAAGACCCACTTTGGCTCCTATCCATTTTCCTGGTTTTGCCTGAAAAGGCTTTCCTATTTTATTGAATTTTTTTCCATCTTCACTATAACTGAACTGGCACATGGCATTGGGAGCGGAAACCTCAACTCTAAATACAACTTCATTAGATTTGATGCGTTCTTCTGAAATTGAAGTTTCTTCCTTTCCTCCAATAGCATCCAATGCCTGAGTTTGTTTGATGAGAAAACCTTGATTATCGTGAGTGAGAGTTAGCGTTGCATAATCCATTCCCATAATAATAAGGCCGGCGCTTTTCCCTTCTTCTGCCTCTTCTGGATAAAGACTGATCTTAGTGGTTGCGGTGAAATTAGGGGCAGGGAATTTTTGAAGCAAAAGATTTGGCGTAAGCCATAAATTCTTATAATCTTCCTGAGTTTTTATAGCAAATAATCTTAGATAATCTTTTCCGGTTAATTTAGCATGCCACACCACATCTGGATTTGCCTGCCATTGCCATTGTAATCCTAAGCTATCTTCTTCAAATTCGGTGCTTTCTTTTGGAGATGCTATTGGATATTTTTTACCAACATTCGGTTTTTTAAAAGTCTTTACCGGTTCTCCGATTCCGTTTCCATCTAGATCTTTTCCCATTTCAGGCCAATCATTTTTCCAACTCATTGGCTGTAAATGAACAATTCTCCCATAGACATCCACATCCTGAAAATGATAGAACCAATCTTCTCCCGCTGCAGTTTGTACCCAAGCGCCCTGATGCGGACCGTTAATTTTAGTGTTTCCCTGTTCTAGAACTACTTTCTCTTCATAAGGGCCATAAATATTCTTTGATCTTAGTACCAATTGCCAACCTGTCGCAACTCCACCTGCAGGAGCAAAAATGTAATAATATCCGTTCCGTTTGTAGAATTTAGAGCCTTCAACGGTTGGATGATCTTCATGACCATCAAAAACATGCCGACCAACATCCAGAACTTTAGTTCCTTCAGCATTCATTTTATTCACTGTAAGCAAACTTTTAACTCCTGCCCTACTTCCAGCAAATGCGTGTACTAAATAAGCCTTTCCGTCTTCATCCCATAAAGGAGAAGGGTCTATTAGACCTTTTCCTTCCATAACCAAAACTGGCTTTTCCCAATTCCCGATTGGATCGTCGGTTTTAACCATATATATCCCAAAATCTGGATCTCCCCAATAAATATAAAGTTGATTGTTATGAGAACGAATGCTTGGTGCCCATACGCCGTTCCCGTGTTGTGGAACCGCAAAATTTTCTTCAGGAGTTAATTTAGGAAGCGCATAATTTATCAATTCCCAATTTACCATGTCTTTTGAATGCAGAATAGGCAATCCAGGAACTGTGTTAAAACTGGAGGCGGTCATGTAATAATCGTCCCCAATTCTTGCAACATCCGGATCTGAATAATCTGCATATAAAATAGGATTGGAATAGGTTCCGTCTCCGTTATCTGCCACCCATACTTCCGATTTATAAGAGGTTTCCTGAGCAGAAACACCTAATGTAAAAAGTACCAACAGGTTTAGGCAGTATTTCATTTTACTATTATTTATCTAATTGTAAACTGGCTAAAATAAATGGGCCAGTTCCCTTTGGATCATTGCTTCTAATTTCTTCGTTGATGTAATATTCATAAGAAGCATCCCTGTACGGATCGCCACCAAGTCCGGCCACGGCGCAAACCTGATTTAGATTAACCACACCATTTTCTTCCACCGTAATCAAATTCTTTATAATCCCGTTATAAGCTTTTTCTGCCACTTTCATATATTCTTGCGGCAAATAGCCTTTTTTAGCAGCTTTCGCAAAAGTGTAGCTAAACATAGCAGTTCCCGAAGCTTCTAAATAATTTCCTTCTCTGTCCCCTTGATCCAATACCTGATACCAAAGTCCAGATTCTTTATCTTGATATTTGGTTACAGCTTTTGCAAATTCATTTAAATAGTTGATAATCTTTTCTCGGCCTGGATGATCTTCAGGAAGGTAATCCAAAACATCTACCATTGCCATTCCGTACCAACCTAAGGCTCTAGACCAAAAGTGCGGAGAAGTTCCAGTTTCTTTATTCGCCCATTTTTGTTCCTTGCTAGAATCCCAACCATGATATAGCAAGCCAGTTTTTGGATCGTAAGCATGTTCTTGAATAAGATCGAATTGATGTACAACGTCATCATATGCTTTATCAGATTCAGCTCCGTCAGAATACATTTGGGTATAGTGTGCATAAAATGGTTCTCCCATGTATAACCCGTCTAACCACATTTGTTCTGTATAGCGTTTCTTATGCCAAAATCCACCATCAGAAGTACGAGGCTGAGTTTCAATTTGACTTCTTAAAGTTTGCAAGGCGATTAGAAAACGCTCCTCTTTTGTTTTCGGATAGAGATATAAAAGCACATTCCCAGAATTAAGCATATCCAGATTTTGGTCGCTTAGTTTATAGGTTCTAATATCACCTTCAGCAGTAATTAAAGTGTCTGCAAAATCATAGATATAATCGTAATATTCCTCTTTATTGGTTTCTTCATAAACTTCTTGTGCTGCTTTTAGTACAAGTCCGTTAGTGTAGCTCCATTTAGGTTCATCGCGAAAATCTAATTTTGAAGCTTCAGGAAAACGTTGCATTTCCGACATCAGCATTCTTTCAGACCATTTTAGATCTACCGGAACAGATTTTTCTTCTGTTGTTTCAGCTAGATCTCCTTCCTCTTTATTTTCAGAAGTTTTACAACTTGTAACAAATAACGGAATAAGAAAAAGTAATAATAACCGAAAAGTAGCTTTTTGAGACATTATCATGATGTTAGTTTAAAGAGTTTTCTTTTTCCAAAGTATTCAGCAACCCATCGATGCTTGCAATAAAATCTTCTTGAGTGGTAACACCTCCTTTTTCCTGTTCCCAGGCGCCAAGGAAGTAATAAGTAATCGTATTTGTAGTTGGTTTAAAAACCAATAAGTGATCATTCTCGCCATCTACTTGCTTAGCTAATTCAGCTTTCTTATAAAAAACAGCCATTCCAAGTTTATCTGTATCATTTACCAAGGTTTGTGCGCCATAGGTTGAAATATATCCCCATTCTTCACCTTCTTTTTTCATTAGTTCCAGATCATGAAGTTTTACTATTCCAGTACTAATTCCCTCTATTTCTTTTGAAGGAGTTAATTCAGCTTTTGTATATCTTCCAGTTGGAAAAATACTTAGCTTCGATTTAAGATCTATGGTATCTTTTCCGGTATTCCATCCTTGATAATCTATTACCACAGAAGAGCTGTTTGCTGAATTTTCTACACTTGCTTTAGTATTCTCAACATTTCTGAAATGAGCAACTGTGTCATTCATATACCTTCCGTAACCACCAATTCCCATCGATTTACCGGCTTTGAGAATATCCTGACCCCAATCTGCATTTTCGTGATAAGAATCGAAACCATCTTGGCCAACTTTAGATAAAACCATAGTATCTACTTTCTTTCCGAAGATATCTATCGCATTTCTCCAGTCTAGATATAATCTATATCCAACCTGCTTGTTTTCCCATCCCGGACCTTCATATCGGATATACCATGAATGATCTGTATGTTCTTTTGGAACATCTAAACTATCTACGTTTTCAAATTCGCCATCCATATATTCGCGACCTTCCCAAGAACCACCAGTTTTACGGGATAATTCAGCATAGGTTTGAGAATTGGCTAGAGAATCTGATTGAGTTTCAGCAGTAACTGAAGCATCTTCTTGTTTTTTACCATCGTTACATGAAAAAAGCAATAAAGCTAAAACAGGGATAAGTATCTTTTTCATAGTTCTAAAATTCTTTACCATTTATGGTGGTGTTTATAAATTTAATTGGCTCGCAATTTTCTATTTCAATCGGGGTTTTTGTACTCTTGATAGTCACATTTTTAAGCACGATGTTCTTTACCGGAGATTGCTCTCTTCCTTTTATTAAAACTCCGTATTCTCCTCCATTTTCTACCGTTACATTTTCAAGATATACATTCTTGATACTTGGAATATAATCTCCTTCCTGATTATCATAAATTGCATAGAAGGTATTGATCTTTAATACAGCTTCTTTTACTTGTCCTATCTCAATGTCTTTAACATACACGTTTTCTACAAATCCTCCACGAATGGTGTTGGTCTTGATCCTGATAGCGCGTTCAAGGTTTGGACTATCCATTTTGCAATTTCTCACAAATACATTTCTAACTCCAGCTGAGATTTCACTTCCCATAACAACTCCTCCATGACCATCTGCCATCACACAGTTCTCTATCACAATATTTTCACTAGGAATAGCTACTCTTCTCCCATCATTATTTCTACCCGACTTTATCGCGATACAATCGTCTCCTGTATCGAAAACAGAATTTTTGATGTGGACATTTTTAGAATATTCCGGATCACAACCATCGTTATTAGGGCCGTGGCTGCGAATTGTTACACCATCTACGGTGATGCTATTAGATTTTATTGGGTGTAAGATCCAAAAAGGTGCATTTGTGAAAGTAACGCCTTGAACTAAAATATTCTCACATTCGAAAGGTTCGAAAAAGGTAGGCCTCAAATAATAACCTTCCCCAAACTTTCTATCTTCCACCTTTACGCCATCGGCGATCATTTTTCTTAATCGAGGCAACTTATCATCATCAGACTGTTTAGGCTCCCCTTCTTTATAACCATATTCCTCTTTTCCAACCCAATTCCACCAGTTCTCATTATTAGCCTGACCATTAAAAACTCCTTCCCCTGTAACGGCAATATTCTTCTGCCCGTAAGCATAGATAAGTGGAGAATAATTCATTAGTTCCATTCCTTCGTAAGAAGTGTGGACCAGAGGGAGATAGGCAGCTTTATCCTTTGTGAATAAAACTTCAGCATTTTTTACAAGGTGAAGGTTCACATTAGATTTTAAATGAATGGGTCCGGTTAGATATTTTCCTTCAGGCACTAAAACTTTACCACCACCACTTTCATTACAAGCGGCGATCGCTTTTTTAAAGGCTTCGGTGTTATCTGTAACTCCATCTGCATTCCCTCCATAATCCATTATATCGAAGACCCTGTCGGGAAAGGTAGGAACTACGATATTAGCAATAATGTTATCTGCATTTTCCCAGGCCTTATCAGTATTAAAATCCTGATTTGCGGTCTTACATGAGCCTAACAAAAAAATCAAACCAAACACGATGGCATTGATTATCATATCAAAAATTGAATCTCTTTTCATAATTATTGTAATCGATTGCACTAAAATAGAAAAGGTTTACGAGTTTGCATAATTTTTTAGCTAAAAATTGCTAAAAAAATAATTATTGACCTAAATATATTTCAATATATAATGATATGAGTGAAATGGAGAACATAAAATGAATTTCGAATTATAGATATATGCACAACTACTAGCTGATAATTCTCAATTTAAAAACTATATATTACTTATTGAACTATAAGTAGACTGATCGTACTACTTTTCTTTATTCTCAGAAATTGATCTATGAAAATGTAATCGATTGTTTTTTAGCGCCGAAAACCGATTTTTACAGAAATAAATTCCGTAGTTTCAATAATAATGCATTATTTAGTGCCTTGGTATCTCTATGTAATTCATTTTCATTGATAAAATTCCAAGAAATACTGTTGTTTCAAAACAAATAGAATGAAGAGTAAAGACAAAGTTACTATTTACGACATCTCGAAAAAGCTTAATATAAGTGCGGCTACGGTGTCTAGAGCTTTAAATAATAACCCTAAAATAAGCGAAAAAACTAGAGAACTTGTGGCTAAAACGGCCAAGGAGATGAACTATAAACAGAATCTTCTTGCCAAAGCTTTAAAACAAGGTAGAACTAATAACGTAGGTATAATTGTTCCTTATATTAATCGAAGTTTCTTTTCTTCAGTAATAAGAGGAATTGAAGAGGAATTAAATCCTAATGGATATCATGTCATTATTTGTCAGTCGCATGAAGAGGAAGAAAATGAAATTCAGCAGTTAAATACTCTTTTAAATACCCAAATAGACGGAATTTTCATGTCTGTTTCCAAAACCACCCAAACCACAGATCATATTCAGAAAGCTATAGAAGAGAACACCCCTATTGTATTCTTTGATAGAAAGTTAGAATTTCCAGGAGTAAGCTCGGTGGTTTTAGACGATTTTAAAGCTGGATTTATAGCTACCGAACATTTAATAAAAGAAGGTTGTAGCAGAATTGCACATTTATCAGGTGATATTAATCTGGAAATTTACAGAAACAGATTTGAAGGTTATAAGGCGGCGTTAAAGCAAAACAATATCGATTTTGATGCAGATCTTGTGATACAAACCAGTAGTAAGATAGAATCTGGAATTCAAGCCGTGGTGCAACTCTGGGAATTAGAAATTAAGCCCGATGCAATATTTTCTGCTGGGGATTATGCAGCTCTTGGCGCAATTCAAGAACTAAAAAATAAAAAGGTACAGATCCCGGAAGAAGTATGTGTAGTTGGTTTTAGTAACGAGCCATTTACAAAATACATGGAATTACCTATTACATCAATAGATCAGACGCCACAAATGATGGGAAAAATTGCTGCTCAGGTATTTTTAGAACAGGTAAATGGAAATAAAACTTTTAGTATAGAAAAGAAGGTAGTTTTAGCGCCGGAACTTTTTATAAGAGAATCCTCCAACCGAAAACTTTTGGAACTGAAACCATCTTAGCTTAATTATTCTGCCCTTAAATTACAGGAATAAGCACCTCTTTACCTCCGCTTTGTGCAGATTTATAGGCCGAATAAATAGTAAGAATAACATCTGAAGCCAAGGCACTATTACTTTCTGGATCTTTCCCGGTTGAAATAGCGTCATAAAAAGCTTGCATTTCATGCTGATAGCCATTAAACCAGGCTTCATCTGGAGAAATATTAGACCAGCCTTCCTTAGTTCCAGTTTTTTCTACCACATAAATGTCATCAAAATTACTAGCAACAGGATTGTAGGTTTGCATCGCGTTGTTCGGGGTAAGATTGCATATGGTACGATGATTATTTGCGTGTACTTCTAAATAATTTTTCACCCCACCGTGCAACAATTCACTTGCTGTAATATCGGCTATGGTGCCATCTTCAAAAACCACATGTGTAAAAGCATAATCCTCCACATCTGTATAAGAATCTCTTAGATGACCTTCATTTCTGAAGTTTTCAAGTTTCGTGATGCTATGAGTGCGGCAACTTACAGATCTTGGCCTAATTGGTTTGCCGTTATTGATGTTTCCTTCTACATGCTTCAAATAAATTGCTCCGGTAAGTGGGTGGCAACCTTTGCCCATTAAAGAACCACCACCAGACAAACTCCATTTCCCATAAGCTTTGGAATGCGAACCGGAATGAGCTTGTTGTGCTTGGATTAGCAAGATTTGAGCTTTCGTTTTTTCTATTAGCTCTTTTTCCTTCTGAATTGCAGGTGCATAAACCCAATTCTCCGCATAGTGTATCTTACCTTCACTTTGCTTTTCGGCCTCTAAAATATTCTGAACGCTTTTTAAAGCCTGCTGAAATCCTTCTTCTCTGCTGAAGGTATCACCAGAAAAATCATCTTCCCCGTTACCAAAGTAACCGGTCAAAGGTTTTTCTATAATTACATGTTTATTTTTATTCAGAATTTGAATCGCAAGCGGTTCATGAGTTACTGGAGGTGTGCATAAATGAAGCACATCTGAAGCAGCTATCAATTCATCCAGATTTGTAAAAGCAGTTAAAGAATTCTCTTCACAGAACTTTTTACAATTTTCTGAAGTTTTAGAATACACTCCAATAATTTCTACTTGAATTCCATACACTTTTCTTAGCGCTTCCAAATGAAACTTAGCGGCAACGCTAGATCCAATAATGCCGGCTTTAATATGTGTTTTAATTTTATTCATAAAAATTAAAGCGATACTCCTCGCTTCCAAGGAATAAAATCATCTTGATTCAGTTGATCTGCTTTTGATTTGATTTTTCCGCTGGCAACATCTATAATATAATCGAACAATTCTTCTCCCATTTCAGGGATCGTTTTTTCACCTCGTATTACAGAACCTGCATCTACATCTATTATATCTGGCATTCTACGAGCTAGAGTGGAATTAGAAGACATCTTAATCACGGGAGCAATTGGATTTCCTGTAGGCGTTCCTAGTCCGGTGGTAAATACAACCACATTTGCTCCAGAGCCTACCATTCCTGTAGTACTTTCCACATCATTTCCTGGAGTACAAAGCAAGTTTAAACCTGGTTTAGTTACATACTCACCATAATCTAGTACTGCCTGAATTGGAGAAGTTCCTCCTTTTTTAGCAGCACCCGCAGATTTCATAGCATCGGTAATTAATCCATCTTTTATATTTCCAGGCGAAGGATTCATATCGAATCCAGAGCCTACTGCTTCAGCAGCATTTTCGTAAGATTTCATAAGATCCATAAATTTATTTGCAGTTTCATCATCTACACAGCGATTCACCAATTCCTGTTCTACTCCACATAATTCAGGGAATTCAGAAAGAATTGGAGATCCGCCTAAAGCAGATAACATATCTGAAACATATCCTAATGCTGGATTTGCAGAAATTCCGGAGAAACCATCAGATCCACCGCATTCCAAACCAAGCTTCAACTTAGAAAGTGGAGCCGGTTCTCTCTTGATATCATTGGCTTTTTTAATGCCCGAAAAAGAATCTTTGATAATGCTATTCAGCATATCTTCTACCGTTCCCATTTGCTGCTGCTCATAAATAAGCACCGGCTTTTTAATATCGGCATTGATCTTATTCAACGCATTCTTAAAAATATCGATCTGAAGATTCTGACAACCCAGACTTAACACGGTTGCTCCTGCTACATTAGGATTATTCACGTAACCTGCCAATAATTTGGACAGCATTACAGAATCTTGACGGATTCCGCCACACCCACCTTGATGGGTGATAAATTTTACTTCAATATTATCGAAGATCGCAGCTTCGTCTTCCCCGAAATCTATTACATTGTCATCATCTTTTCCTGTGATCAGGTTTCTGAGTAACTGACGTTGTTTTGGAGATTTATGGAAAGAGAATTCCTTTTCGAAAATATCCTTCAGCAATTCTATATTTCTATTTTCGCAAAATACCAACGGGAAAAATAACCAAACATTTGCGGTTCCAACCTGACCGTCTGGCCTAGGATATCCCATAAAAGTTTGATCTTTATATTTGGAAACATCGGGTGCTTTCCACTGAGTAGTTTCAGATTTACTAAAAGTAGAATTAGCCTCATGTTTCACATTTTCTGTGGTAAGCTTTCCTCCTCTTTTAATTTCTTCAGTAGCTTTTCCAACAAGCACGCCGTACATATAAATCTTATCTCCGGGAGCAAGATCTACCATGCTAATCTTATGTTTGGCCTGAGTGTCTGAAAGTATAAAAACTTCCTCTCCTTCAAATTCTACCGTATCACCTTGCCATAGATCTACTAAAGCAATGGCAACATTATCTTCATTCTGGACTTTTATTAATCTACTTTTCATAGCCAAAAAATTTAATTATTCGATTTTAGAAAACATAGCATAACCTTCTTCAATTCCTCTGGAATCTATTAATTCCAAGGCTTTAACTAGTGTATCCTTTAATTTTGGAACTTGGTTAAGATCCATATCCCAATATTCTTCTTTTGCAAGAACTCGTTCTGTAAGCTCATGATAACTATTAAGTTCCCATAACTTTTTCATTTCTGTAACCACTTCCTCACTATCATTTACCGGCAAACTACTTCCATTCCATTTTCCATCATAAAAACGAATAAGACATGCAAATGCAAAGGTAAGTCTTAAGGGCAATCGATTGTATTTTTTCTGAAAACCAAGAAGACTCGGCAATACTCTAACCTTAAATTTTGAGATGCTATTTAACGCAATGCTAGACAACTGATGCTTAATAAATGGATTTCTAAATCTGTCGAAAACTTCATCTGCAAAGGTTTCCAGTTCTTCAGAAGCTAACGATAAAGTAGGATTGATCTCTTCGAAAACTGCTTTTCTTATGAAATCTCCAGTAAATTTGTTGTCCACAGTTTCTTTGACGGTTTCATTTCCGAAGAGAATAGAGAAAGGAACCATAGCGGTATGAGCACCGTTCAAAATTCTAACTTTTCGGGTTCGGTAAGGCTGCATATCTTCTACAATAAGGATATTATCGTCTATCTTATCGAAAGGGATTTGAGACCTTAGTTTGTTCCCACCTTCAATCACCCAAAGCAAGAATACCTCTGCGGAAACTATTAATTTATCTTCCAATTCCAACTGACTTTGGTACGATTCGATATCATCTTTTGGATATCCCGGAACAATGCGGTCTACCAATGTATTATGAAAACTACTGCTTTCATTCAACCAGTTTTTAAATTCCGGTTCCAGTTCCCAAACTTCAGCATATTGAAGGATGATCTCTTTTAATGTATCAGCATTATTATTTATAAGCTCACATGGAATAATGGTCAAACCTTTATCTGAAGCTCCATTAAAATGTTTGAAACGCTCGTATAATAACGCCGTTACTTTTGCCGGAAAACTTTTGTGAGGGTAACCTTTTAAAGTATCGGTTTCATCAAAAGCGATGCCTGCTTCAGTAGTATTCGAGATAAGAAATTGCAATTCTTCTTCCTTAGCTAGATCTAAATGTTCCTGATAATTCTTATAAGGATCTATTCCCTTCTGAATACATGAAATAGTCACATTCTCCTGAATTTCTTCTCCTTTCTTGATCCCCTTCATAAACAAGTTATAAAGCCCATCTTGATCTTTCAGCATTTGTACAAGTCCGCCGGCAAGAGGTTGAATTACTGCAACACCTGCGTTAAAATTGGCTTCTTTATTTAATTTATCTATGATATAATCTACAAAAGCTCTCAGGAAATTTCCTTCTCCGTATTGAATCACTTTAATAGGAAGACTTTCGGTAAGCCCTGAATTTGCTCTATTTAATATTTTAGTTTCTATGTTTTCCATAATGCTAGTAGGTATTTATTCGAATAAACTTGGTAACCATAAACTAATTGCTGGGATAAAGGTTACAAGGAGTAATACTAAGATCATCACCACATAAAGCGGTAATAAGGGTTTCATAACTTTCTGAATAGTGGTTTTGGCTACCCCAACACCGATGAATAACACCGATCCCACAGGAGGTGTACACAATCCTACACACAAATTCATCACCATTACAATTCCAAAATGCACTGGATCTATTCCCAAATTGGTAACAACCGGTAAGAAGATCGGGGTGAAAATTAGCACGGCAGGCGTCATGTCCATAAATGTTCCTACAAATAGGAGCAGTAAGTTGATGATTAGTAAGATCACATATTTATTATCGCTCATTGCTAACAAGGCTTCACTCACTGTTTGCGGTATATTTTCATAAGACATTACCCAAGACATACTCATGGATGTTGCAATAAGAAGCATTACGATAGCTGTGGTTCCTACTGAACTTAAAAAGACTTTGTGTAATTGACCAAAATTAAGTTCTCCGTAGATAAATGAAAGTATAAGACAGTATAATACTGCTATTCCTGAAGCTTCTGTAGCTGTAAATATTCCTGAAACTATCCCTCCAATTACTACCACCAATAAAAGTAAACTCGGCAATGCACTCAAAAAAGTTGAAAGTACAAGACCAAGACTGCTTGGTTGTCCTTTAGGATATTTTTTCTTTTTGATCCATATAGCTGCAACTAGCATAAGTGCCAATCCCATTAAAATTCCCGGGAGATATCCTGCTAAAAATAAGGAGGCAATAGAAACTCCACCACTTGCCAAAGAATATACAATTAGCACGTTGGAAGGAGGAATTACTAATCCTGTAGTAGAGGAAGTAACATTTATAGCTGCACCAAATTCTCTTGAATAATTTTCTTTTTCCATTGGTGGTCCTAAAATCCCTCCAATTGCTGAAGCTGCTGCTACGGCCGATCCTGAGATCGCTCCAAATAACATTGCCGCTATAACATTCACATAAACCAATCCGCCGGGGAGTGAGCCTATGAGCGCTTTTGCAAAATTAATGAGTCGGTTGGCGATCCCTCCTTGATTCATTATTTGTCCTGCGAGTATAAAAAATGGGATTGCTAGCAGTGAAAAACTATCTAAACCGGTTGCCATTCGTTGTGCTACTGTTGTAAATGCAGCTAACGAATCTATGGTTGCCATCATGGTGAACAAACAGGATAATCCTATAGACCATGCTACCGGTACTCCAATGGCTAAAAGCACTAGAAAGGAAATTACCAGTATTAAAATTTCTGACATCATGATAAATACTTTTCAGGGTTTAAAATTTCATTCACCTTATAAATGATGATCAGCAGTCCGCTTAAAGGAATAACCGTGTAGACGATGTAAAGAGGAAGCTCCAATGCAGCCGAACTTTGACCGAGATCATAATTCACATAAACCAGATTTCCTCCACCAATAATTAATACGGTAACACAAAAGAAGATTATTAAAAGATCTATCCCTATTCTTAAACGTTGTCGGTTTTTTTTATCAAGACGCTCTTCTAACAAGTTAATAGCCAAATGCTCTTGTTGTCCTGCCGCATAAGCAGCACCTAATATCCCAATCCATATTAACAGGTAACGGGCTAATTCTTCGGTCACCGAACTAGGTGAATGAAGCACATATCTTGAAAATACTTGCCAAAGCACAGCAAGTACAATGAAGACCATGAGGAATACTAAAAAACTCCCCAGAATTTTATCTAAGCTTTTTTTCATAATCTACTTTATATTCTGAATTTCTTCAATGATCGTACGCATTTTTGGATCTAAAGAAAATTCGTCATACATAGGCTTAACAAGTTCTCTAAAATCATCCTTGTTCGCTTCAATAACCGTTACTCCGGCTTTCTTGATCTCTTCAAGGGCATGTAATTCAGCTTCACGCCAAACTTCTTTTTCGTATTCTGAGGATTCCATTGCCGCCTCTTTTAACCATTTTTGTTCTTGAGGACTCAACTGGTTCCATATTGGCGTTCCAATTACCAATTCATCTGGCAATGCAGTATGCTCATCCATGATCAAGTATTTACACACTTCATAATGACGAGATAAATAAAAACTAGGCAGGTTATTTTCAGCTCCATCTACAATTCCTTGTTGTAAAGCTGTATATAATTCTCCCCAAGCAATTGGTGTTGGAGAACCACCTAAATTCTTAACCATGTTAATGGCAGTTTGGCTTTCCATTACTCGCAATTTTAAACCGTCTAGATCTTTCGGATCTTTAATCGGGGTTTTACTGTAAAAACTTCTACTTCCCGCATCATAGAACGTAAGACCCTTCAGTCTTTTATCTATAGTTGAATTCAAGAAATCTTCACCTATTTTTCCTTCAAGCACATTGAAGCGATGTTGGCGATCTCTAAACAGAAAAGGCAAACCAAACACTTTAAGTTCCGGAGCAAAATTCTCCATTACTCCTGTAGAAACTTTGGTCATTCCTAAACTTCCTATCTGAAGCAGTTCTAAACATTCTCTTTCTGAACCTAACTGCTGATTAGGATAGATATCGATCTTCATCTTTCCATTAGACTTTTCATCCAACCTTTCTGCCATAAAGATCATGGCTTTATGAACGGGATGTGTCATATCTAAACTGTGCCCTAGTTTTATAACTCTAACTTTTTCTTCAGACTGGCAGCCTGCAAAAAGAAAGATAAATGCTCCAAGAAGGAACAAGTTTGCTATGTTCTTATAATTTTTCATTTTAGGTCCTGTACTATATTAATAGCTTCAGAAACCTTGGTTGAAATGCCTTCATAGTTAAAAGAACCATCCTCTTTTTTCAAAAAGAGTTTAGATCCTATTCCAACACAATGAACACCGGCTTCAAACCATTCCTTTAAATTTTCTTTGGTAGGACTCACTCCTCCTGTAGGCATAATGCTAGCCCATGGCAACGGACCTTTTACAGCTTTTACAAAGGAAGCACCACCAACCTGACTTCCAGGGAATATCTTAACCACTTCTGCTCCTAACTCTTCAGCATAAGAGATCTCGGTTACAGAACCACAACCGGGCATCCAAGCTACTTTTCTGCGGTTGCAAGTTTTAGCCATTTCAGCATTTACAATTGGAGAAACAATGAAATTCGCACCTAATTGAAGATATAACGATGTAGTTCCAGCATCTAAAATAGAACCAACTCCAAGGATCATTTCCTTGAAATTCTCGTTCACATACTTATTTAATTCTCCGAAGACTTCGTGTGCAAAATCACCTCTATTGGTGAATTCAAAAACTCTTGCTCCACCTTCATAACAGGCTTTTACAACCTGTTTGCAAACTTCCAGATCCTTATGATAGAAAACAGGAACAATTCCTGTGGCCTTCATAGTTTCTGAAACTTGTATTCTTGTATATTTTGCCATTTTTTATCTTTTAATTCGTCCTCCTGTATTTCCATCCATAAGCTCAAGAACTTCCTCCACGCTTACCAGATTTACATCACCAAGAATGGTGTGTTTTAATCCGCAGGCAGCGTTTGCAAAACGAAGTGCTTTTTCATCATCAAAATGGATTAGACCATAAATAAGTCCGGCTGCATAAGCATCTCCGGTACCAATTCGATCTACCACTGCTGTAATTTCAATTTCTTCTGAAGTAATATATTTTTCGCCGGTCCAAGCTCTTCCGTAGATCTTTTGCCAAGAAGCACTAACACCGGTTCTTAATTTATCGAACACTTTTTCTATGGAAGGACATTCTTCCATTAACTTTTTACTCGCATCAACAAAGCTTTCTTCATCAATAGAATAATCGGTTCCTAAGATCTCATTGATCTCATTTACGCCACCAATAAAAATGGTGGATTTTGAAACCAATTCTTTTAAAACTTCAAAACCATCTTTTCCATATTGCCATAAATTGCTACGATAGGCAGGATCTGCGGTAATCACAATTCCTTTTTTATTGGCGATCTCCAAGCCTTTTTTCAAAGTGAGATAGGCATTTTCTGAAATTGCCGGAGTTATTCCCGTCCAATGGAAATGAGTTGCTCCTTCTAAAATAGAATCCCAATCTACGTTGTTAGGATTTATATTCGCAAAAGCCCCGTGAAGCCTATTGTATGCAATTCTACTAGGTCTTGCAGCTGCACCAACTTCCATAAAATATAATCCTAGTGGATGATTCACTTTAGAAATTGAAGAAACATCGATTCCTCCAGATTGCATAAAACTAATGGCTGCTTCTCCAACAAAATCATTAGAAACCGTGGATACATGCTTGGTTTGAAGTCCGAAGTTAGAAAGGGACGCTGCCACATTCATTTCGGTTCCACCAAAAAAGAAATCCATAGTATTTGCCTGAACAATTTTTCGGTTCCCCGATGGAGATAAGCGCATTAACACTTCTCCAAGAGTGACTATTTTGTTAGGATGTGAAGTCTTGTTTGCCATTAATAATTAAAGTATTCTTTCGCGTTATTATAACAGATATCAGATACCGTTTTTCCAACTAATTCCATATCATCTGGTAATTCGCCAGCTTCCATCTCTTCCCCTAATAAGTTACACAATACTCTTCTAAAATATTCATGTCTTGGGAACGAAAGAAAACTTCTGGAATCTGTAAGCATTCCTATAAAACAACTCAACATTCCCATATTTGACAGGGCATTAAGTTGCTTGATAATTCCGTCTTTCTGATCTAAGAACCACCATCCAGAACCTAACTGCACCTTTCCTTTTACGCTTCCATCATTAAAATTTCCTACCATAGTGGCAAAAATCTCATTGTCTGAAGGGTTTAAGTTATAAAGTATGGTCTTGGGTAATTTATCCTTACTGTCTAAGGCATCCAGAAATGCAGACAAACTTTCTGCCTGAGTATAATCTCCAATAGAATCCCATCCTGTATCAGGACCTAATTCCTTCAGCATTCTTTTATTGTTATTTCTTAAAGCACCAAGATGAAATTGCTGCACCCATCCAAATTCGTGATAATTTTCAGATAAAAATAGTAATGATGCAGTCTTAAACTTTTCAACTTCCAGCGCGGTTAGCGCTGTTTCATTTTGTTTTTTCTGAAAGATCTCTACGATCTCACTTTCTTCATATTTTTCAAAAGAAACGTAATTAAGTCCGTGATCACAGAGTTTGCAGCCATTCTTATCAAAATATTCTATTCTGCTTCGCAATGCTTTTTTGAAATCGGCATAAGAATTAATAGTTATTTCTGAAGCTTCGCCTAATTTCTTCACATACTCATTATAGCCTTCAGCATCTATTAAAATTGCTTTATCCGGGCGAAATGCGGTACTCACTTTTATACTGAAATCACTTTCAGCTAATTGCTTATGATATTCTAAAGTATCTGTAGGATCTTCTGTAGTACAAAGCGTTTTCACGTTCATCTTTTTTAGAAGTCCGCGACAACTATTTTCCGGCTGTTGTAATTGTTTATTTACCTCTTCGTAAATTCTTTCTGCAGATTCTTCATTCAGCAATTCATCAATTCCGAAGTAACGCTTCAATTCCAAGTGTGTCCAATGATACAAAGGATTTCTTAATGTATAAGGCACTGTTTTAGCCCAAGCCATAAATTTCTCCTTGTCTGAAGCATTTCCTGTGATATATTTCTCATCGATCCCCAGCGTACGCATTGCACGCCATTTATAATGATCTCCTGCAAGCCAAACTTGAGAAATATTCTCGAAACTATGATCTTCTGCAATAGCTTTTGGTGAAAGGTGATTGTGATAATCTATAATTGGCTGATCTGCCGCGTAATTCTTATATAAATCCTTTGCATGATCGTTATACAAAAGAAAATCTTCGTTGATAAATGCTTTATTTTTCATGCTTTTTATTCTTTTTTCTGGTATTATTATCTACCCATCCAACCGCCATCTACGGTAAGGATAGAGCCTGTCATGTAATTACTCGCTTGAGAAGCAAGAAATATGATTGGTCCTTTAAAATCTTCTGGTTGTCCCCATCTTCCTGCAGGAATACGGGCTAAAATTGATTTACTTCTATCTTCATCTTCTCTTAAAGCTTCGGTATTATCTGTAGCGATATAACCGGGAGCAATAGCATTAACCTGAATTCCTTTAGAAGCCCATTCATTTGAAAAAGCCATGGTAAGTTGCCCGATCGCCCCTTTTGAAGCGGCATATCCCGGAACATTAATTCCTCCTTGAAAGGTTAAAAGCGAAGCTGTAAAGATCACTTTCCCGCTTCCTCTTTTAATCATTTCTTTTCCTATTTCTCGAGTAAGGATAAATTGAGCGTTTTGATTCACTTCGATCACCTTATCCCAATATTCGTCTGGATGTTCTGCTGCCGGAGCTCTTAAGATTGTTCCCGCATTATTTACCAGAATATCGATCTTAGGATTTTCAGCTTTTACTTTTTCAATAAAAGCGTATAAAGACTTTCGGTTGGAGAAATCACATTGATATCCTGTGAATTTTCTTCCTTTCTTCTGAATTGCTTTTTCAATATCTGAACCTTCCGATTCTAATGAAGCTGAAACGCCAAGAATATCTGCACCAGCCTCAGCTAAAGCTTCTGCCATGGCAAATCCAATTCCGCGTTTACAACCTGTTACCAAGGCTGTTTTTCCTTTTAGATCAAATAATTTCATAATTTCTTATTTCAAGTGGTCTACAGAAACTTTATCCATATCTCCATAATCTAAATTCTCTCCCGCCATACCCCAGATAAAGGTATAATTAGTGGTCCCTGCACCTGCATGGATAGACCATTCTGGTGAGATCACAGCTTGATGATTCTTTAAAAAGATATGTCTAGTTTCCTGTGGCTGACCCATAAAATGACTAACCGTTTGTCCTTCTTCTAGATCGAAATAGAAATAAGCTTCCATTCGTCTTTCGTGCGTGTGAGGAGGCATGGTATTCCACACATTCCCATCTACCAACTCTGTCATTCCCATTTGCAACTGACAAGTTTCAACAATACTATTTACAATAAGCTTATTTAAAATTCGCTTATTGGCATATTTAGCATCACCAAGTTCAATTACCTCAGCATCTTCTTTTCCAACCTTTTTAGTTGGGAAAGCAGTGTGTGCCGGAGCTGAATTCAAATAGAAATAAGGCTGCTCATTTCCAGATCTTTCGAAGATCACTTCTTTATTTCCTTTCCCTACGTAAAGGGCTTCTTTATTCTTTAATTCGTAAACTTTTCCGTCTACGGTAACCTTTCCTGTTCCACCAACATTGATGATCCCTAATTCTCTACGGTCTAAAAAGTTTTCAGATTTAAGATCTTCAATGGTTTCCAGTTTCACAGACTTGCTTACAGGAAATGCTCCACCCACAATAAATCGATCGTACATGGTATAGGTAAGATTGATCTCGTCATTTTTAAAAAGCTCTGGAATTAAAAAGTGCTCTCTAAGTTCATTTGTAGTATATCTTTTAACATCTTCCGGATGATGTGCGTATCTAAATTCTGAATGTGTCATTTGAAAGTTTTTATTTCTGAATGCAATCGATTACACGAATATAATAAAATAATTTAAATATTACCGTATTGATATTTATTAGTGTCAAAAAAAAGGGGATTCTCAAATTTAAATTGAGAAAAATGAGTAATTATCTGATATTCTAATTTTATCGCAATAAAAAATTAAAAGAAAAAGTCTTTTTTCGGAGATAGCCTGTATAGAAATAATTTAATAAAAAAGGCGCGGCATAAACCGCACCTTTCGTAAAAGCTAATTCAAACACTTTTAAAGTTTAAAATTTGATTTTCTGATCAAATTGTAAACACTAAAATTCAAATGCGCCAAGATCTGGTGCAGAACCCTTGAAGGTTATACCTACATCTACTCCTTTATCGATCAAATCGCTTCCGGAAACAAGATGAAAAAAGCTCACATCAGGAAGGCTACCATCTGCTTTTCTTGGGCTGGTTAATTCAGAATATTCTATACTTACAAAATCTTCATACGTAGTTACAATTCCATCCATCCAGCTATTATTGGTAATATCTGTGCTAGTTGCATTTAAACTTCCCACATCTCCCAATACATTGCTGTTTTTAATGGTTAATTTATCGAGCGGATTGGTATTGCTGAAGGAATAATTTTTACCATTATCATAAGCAGAACTGCTATAGATGGTAACTTCTCCTCTGTTACTATTATGATCAAAACCATCTGAAGCATTCCCTACGGCTATACAATTCTTATAAATTGCATTATGCTTTAAATCTTTAGTATCGCTTCCTCCGGTTTTAAATCCGTTTCCATCACCTCCACTTGCAGTTCCATCTTTTAAATAACCATTTTTGATAGCCCAGCAATTTTCATAGGTGGTAGTTACATTATCGGTTTCTCTTAAATAGCCATCCCAGCCATCGTCCAGATTTTGCCACGCTCTACAGCCCACAAATTTATTACCAGTTCCTACATCTAATTTTGCTGCGAATCCATCTGCATTCTCCAAAGAAGAATCTGCATTAAAATATGAATCACAATTCAGAATAATATTATTAGCAGCCCCATTGTCGAGTTGAAGTCCGGTATCTGAGCATTCAGAAAAAGTACAGAATTCGATCATATTGTTGCTTCCCGTAATCTTCATTCCATTATCTCCAGCTTTATAAACATCTATCCCTTTAATATGCCAAAAGCTAGCATCGAGTTCGATGCCTCGGTTAGATGAATTTTCTGCCATAGAAGAAAAATCAAATTTTGGTCTGGCATCATCTTCAGGATATGCCAATAAAGAGATCATATTTCCTGCACTTCCACTTGTGTTGATCTCTATAGTAGAATTAAAAACATACTCTCCACCACGAACATAAATATTTTCGCCAGGAATTGCCGCTGCAATTGCATCTAAAATTTCTTCTGAACTACTTACAATCTTTCCTTCAATAGAAGAAGTATTGTCACTAGTTCTAAAAGTGAAAATATTGCTTATAGCTGTATTCTTCCCATCGGTAGTTTCTACATGCCAGAAATAAATGTTATTTGGATTTACCTCAATTTCCATAGATGTTTCGGTAAGACCTTTCCACTCTTCAGGCGGATCTTGTTTTCCATCAACAGTATCTACAAATAAAGTATAGGTTAACGCATCTCCATCTGTATCAGTTTCTGCAGCATCCCAAGTTAATGTTAGTATACCATCTACAGGCGATACTACTGCGCCAGAGGTTGGTGAAATAAGGGCTGCTGGAAAAGGCACATTATTAGATCCAGGCTCTCCTGCAACATAGAATCTATATGCTTCAGAAGCTGTAGTTTCTTCTCCATCGTTCTTGGCAAAAACCTGCCAAGAATAAGGATTCCCTCTTTCCAACCTTACCGCTAAAGCTGTTCTGGTAAGATTTGGTCTCAAGGTAACATCCTGATTGCTCAAATTAGTTACCACAAGATCGTATCTCTCTGCACTAGTGGCCTCATTCCATTCGAAATAAACTTCAGCCATATTTGCAACCACATCGCCCACTTCACATTCAGTATTATCTATCGGTAATACCAGGTTTGCTACTCCTGGAACTGCATCATTATTCGTTTCAGCATCTTCATCTTTAGAGCAAGACACTGTAATGGCACCCATCATAAAAATCAGGAGCAGTTTGTAATAAGATATATTTATATGATTTTTCATGATTTAATAACTTTTATAGATTTACTTACATTGGCCGATTTCAATTGAAGAATGTACATTCCATCCCTATAATTGCTAAGGTCTAATTGAATAACTCTGTTTGAAGGAATTTCCATATTTCCAGAGAAAAACTCGATTCCACTAAGATTTATAAGTGAAACGTCTATGTTAGAATCTGTTCCATTTATATAAACCTTAAGATCTCCCTGAGTAGGGTTTGGATAAACCACTACTTTTTCTGACATCAACACTTCTTTATAAACCGTGCCTTGACAATCTGAATCTGTGAATACAGTAAATTTGTTGGTTCCTTTTTCCAGATCTAAAACAATTTTAGATTGTGAGGTTGTAATAATTTTACCGTTGTGAGCTATCTTATAATTAATTGCTCCATCTAATGAAAAGGTTACTGTGTTATTAGAATAATTAACGTAAGAATATGCTTCTAATGGAGTTGGCCCTTCAATAGTAATTTTATAACATTGCTCAAATGAATCTTGCCCTTCTACGGTTATGCAGACATCATAAGTCCCAGCCGAAAGATTTTCAATAGTTGCTGAAAAATCATTAGAAGAAGTTAAGGTTGCAGAATTGGCACTAGATACAGAAACGTTATACGTATAATTTGTATCGGTTGCAGTGATGCTTATAAAGCCATCTTCGTTTCCATTACAACTTACGTTATGTGCCGTAATTTTGAAATTATCCGCTGCGAGATTTAATACCTCACAACCAAAAACATCTACGCTTGCTCCTTCTGTAGAATTAGGACAGTTATCTTCACTATCAACTAATCCGTCACCATCGCTATCGTCACACACATCACCTATTCCATCACCATCCATATCTGCTTGATCTGGATTTGCAGTAAAATCACAATTATCGTCAACATCTAAAATTCCATCATTATCGCTATCATCTGTAGCAACAAGGTTTGGAAGCGGATCCCATCCATCGTTACCCTTTGTAAAATTAAAGGTAGTTATCTCGGTACCATCATTTAACACTGGACTATCAAGTACTGTAGACCATGCAGCACGATCTTCCATATGATTTACGCTAGATTCTTCAACGGTTCCGTATTCATACATTTTTTCAGATTCTCCTCCCAAAGTATTTTTCCAACCTTCCGGATCGATCAATGATTTTCCTTCAAAACCTGGATAAGCAGAAGTATCTATATTCGTATTATAAAAAACAACTTCACTTGTATTAGCCTGCCAAGGTCTACCAAAAAATCCTGGTTTTGCACCCTGATTTGAAGCTGTATTTACTCCAGGTTCTGTTGAAATGATATTGGTTTCGAACATTAAGAACCCTCTGCCACTGCTTTGTTGCGCAGCGGTTATATAGGTTGCATCGCCACTTACATCACTCGTGTTCATTACAAGATCAGATTTATAGAATACGGCGGTCATTCCTCCGAAAATATAATCTACAGCACCCATCATTGCACCTTTGTAAATAACCACACGCGCATCAGATCCACCATAAAAAGCATCCTGTCTACCTACAATTCGGCATTTGTCAAGGATAATTTTATCTGAACCATTTGCAATTCCAATTGCTGCAGCACGTTCTACAAAACTTCGGTTCTGAACAGCGGTATTTCCATAATCTGAAGGTCGTTCCCCTTTATTTCCACTTACCAATACCAAGATATCTTCAGATTCTTTCTTAGAAATGTACTGATTGAAGGAATTTTCAATGATCAAATCTTCAGCAATAAACCCGTTTGCAGAAACCACAAGCGTTGCATTCCAGTAAGAAGCATTAGTAGTTCCAGATACATTTGTATACGGCTGACTTCCATTGGCCTTATTTACTTGCAACACATCTTCATGCCATTTATTATCTGTTCCTTGGCTATAATAATTATAACCATACCCATAATAAGCAGTGATACGAACGGCGTTAGATGCAATATCTACTCCTTCATTCGTAAGTTCGATGCTCGCAATAGCAGCAGCATTCTTCAGGGTGATATTATCCTCATTGATCACTACCATTTCTTCATAATTTCCCGGATCTATTAGAACAGTAACCCGTTCATCATTTGGACGATCCATACTCGAAATTGCATCCAGCGCATCGTTTATGGTTTGATAGTCTTTATCTTCTCCCACGCTTAGTTCTGCGGAATAAGAAACTACCTCTTTCACTTCGATATTGGTGATATAAGAAGTTGCATTTATTGTTATAACTGCAGTTCCTGCTTCTGTACCAGAATATTTATAGGTGTAATATTCCAATTGCGAAGTGCTACCACTGTTTGTTGTAATAGCCTCTCCCACGTCTATACTGAAATCAGCTACATAATAATAAGTCACTACCATTTTTTGTCCAGGTTCTAGAGGAACCTCAATGATTCCTCCAGCGCTTGCTGCAAGATGACCTTTAGCTTTTTCGTTCTTAATAGCGCCTGTAAATGCAAGCCCTTTATAAAATTTTGTTTCTGAAGTAATGTCCTGATCATCGAAAGACCAGTTTGTAACATTATTGAAATCAAGCGTTTTAGAAACCGCTGCTCCATCTACCTTTAAATTTGAAGTAAATGCTAATTCTAAAGGATATTCATCTAGTCCGCCTGCACTTAAACTATAAACACCATTTCTTAACTGGATCGCAGTACTACCTGAAAAGGTATAGGAATACCCGGTTTCATTTATATTAGTAAAACTCAGCTTCAAATCCTGTTTCTGCGCATCTGTTAATCCATTTAATACCAGATTTACATCTTGAAGCGTCTTCCCTTCAAAAACGATATCTCTACTAGTATCTCCGGTGATTTCCAAAGTATTCTCCGGAATATAATAATCATTCACAGCTTCGGCTTCAATAGTATATGTAATATTTGGCTCTAGCTGTACTGTATAAGTACCAGCTTCAGTATCTATTTCCGGATTTGGAACAAAGATGCTGTTAGCATCAGCAGATGGAGAAAAGGTTAAAATTAAATCTCCAATGTTTTCATCCAAACCAGTGATAGCCCCAGTAACCTGATAAATTTCAACTTTTTTAATAGTTATGTCATAACTAGAAGTGCTTTCCTCTACATCTAAGGTTGAACCATTAGATATTATAAAACCGTTAGCTCCTTCCAGAGAGATGCTATATTGAAAACCAATTGGTAGATCTACCTGATAAGCATCTTCATTTATACCTACACTCCAAGTTTTACCAGCTTCGTTAGTAAATACTATAGAGTAATCACTAGGAATTCCCGAGGCTTCAGTAATTGATACCTCCCCATTTAAAGCGGCATAGCTAGCGTTTTTTCTAACAATTCTAAAATAACTTGGCTTATCGGTATCATCATAAATGTGATAGGTCCCGGCGGCTTTTGCTACAAAATTTAATTCGGTAAGATCTGCTCCCAATGCTCTTACATCGTTTTGAGCTTCAGGATTGGCTACATATGCAAAATGCATATTTCCATTACCATTCTGGGTTAGACCCCATAGCGTAACTTCATCATCCTCATTTAATTCTAGACTTATAAATCTATCTGTAGCTCCACCTGCATTCACATATATTCTTCCCTTGAAATCCTCATACTCTGAAACATTTTCATCGTAACGGGTAAGGTTTGTGTTCGAGGTTCTTAAACGGTCATTTCCTCCGCCTATCCACGATAAGTCTCCTGCAGTAAAACTTGGAAGCAAATTGCCTCCACTTCCTGGGGTTATAGATTCATCATAAAATGAATTTATGATTTCTTCGGATAATTTGTTATTGAATTTGGAATCGTCTAATTGTGAAGCACCAAAATCCCAAACATCGGTGAGCCCATTTGAAGTTTCTGGCAAAGCAGTTTTGATCACTTCTAAACTTGGAAGATAAGTATCGTTACCTGTTCCATCGACAGTTTTAAAGTTAAGTGTGGTGGCAGGTCCAGAATAAACAAATTCGTAGGTATCTACCAAATCTGTTTCTACTTGAGTGGGTTGTTCTCCTAGGATATTACCGTTTGCAGTATCGGTACCTACCATGTTTAGGCCAGAATATTTAGAACCCAAAAACCGGATAATACTATTCTGCTCTACACTTATATTTATTTCTTGACCTAACTTAAGGTCGAGCCCATAAGTGGTTCCATGGTGGATATAGTCACCACCTAATGTCAATTTGCCATCTGCACTTTGCTTTGCGGCAATTATAGTCCCATCTTTAAAATCATAGGTGACTACGTTTGGATCTTGTGAATAACCATTTAGAATCCCTAATAAGAGAAAGAGGCTTAATAGATGTAGTTTTTTCATCATTCCATAAAAGTTTTAGTTTGATATTAAAAATGTATTCTATTCCAGCTTTCATTAAAATCTTAATACTGACATGGCTTTAATTAACGGCTGCTGAAATCAAAAAAAATCAGGCATATTGGTACTCTATGTTTTAAAAGTTTTGAAGTTTTACTTTATTATATTCCATTTTTACTTCTGAAGTTGATTAGTTGAACAATCAACAGAAAGGAAATTCATAAGTCCTAAAAAAAAACAAAGGGCGTGCACCTTATAAATGCACACCCTTTTGTTTATTATTTTATTCCCATTTTATCTCCATCTAGGATCTCCTACATTGTTATCTTTCAAGGTTTGATTTGTGATAGTGAAATCTCCCGTTGATGGATCTGCAAATCCAGGATCTAATGTGAAATAAGTATTGGTAGTGTCGAAGATCGTTTTGCTAGAATCATAGAATCCAGGAGCATTCCAATAATTATTCTTACTGAATTCTGGAGCTGCATCGGTTCTACTTTGGTCTGAATAATATCCGTCAGTTTCAGCAAAAATTGTGTTCTTAACTATGATCTCATTAGATTGGAATCTTACATATAAGATTCTTTTTCCGCTAGTAGAGCAAGAATAAATTGTACAGCTATCTATAGTTACCGTTAAGGTTAAACCAGTTTGTGTTGATGTTCCAGCATCATCTAGTCTTAGGAAATCTCTACCTACAGCACAGTTATAAAAAGTACTGTTTTTAAGAGTAACGTTAAGCACATCTGAATTCCTGAAATCTATAAAATCTCCACCTCCAGTAAATACATTATAAACGATACTGTTTTCTACAGTTAGATCTTGAAGGATAGCACCCGTTTCATTTCCTGCAACAAAAGATCTTGCAAAATCATGAACTTCACATCCACTTATTAAAAGTGAATTGTAATTTCCAGCGCCGGTATATCTTATTGCATCTGTTAAAGCTTCAGATCCTGCTCCATTTCCTTGTAAATTAAGATCTATCAAGGCAACATCTACTGCACCTGCAACAATTTCGAAATTCACATTAAGTAATGGTTTATTAAAATTTCTCAATCCCCTAATCGTGATAGATTTATCAAGAGTAATTGTACCCGTTTGATCTCTGTAATCTCCTCCTTCTAATACAAAAACATCACCTTCGGTAGCATCTGCTATCATTTGAAGTAAATCATCTTCGATGGTAACTAGTTTACCGGTACCTATATCGATCCCTGTGGTAAACATTTTTACACCACGAATTTTATTTCCGTTATATAAAGTTGCCGTATAATCTGTTTCTTGAGTAAGACCAGTTATGGTTGCCGCACCAACTGCTTTATCCTCCTCTGTTATTGTATAAGTAATATCGCCCGGAGTTAATTTTATTTCGGTAACCTCGCTATTAGGAACCCATCTTAAGGTAGCTTCCAAAGCTTTAATATCGCTAGGGTCTCCTTCAATAAAAATTTGTTCGGTTAAAGTTTGTGCAGTAGTAGTTGCCCAAGTAGAATCGTCAAGACCTCTTGCGCTTATTGCCTTTACTCTTATACTATATAAGGTTTCACTTTCTACAGGTATTAGAACCGGTAGTTCTCCTGCATCAACTTCAACCGTTTTCACGATATTATTAAAGCTGGCGTCGTCGCTAAACTCTACGATATAACTTTCGACATTATCATTTGCTGTCCAGCTTAGCTCCACATTAACCTGATTTCTCACAAAGGCTTTTAATCCTATTGGGGCGAATTCTCTGTTTACCGCAAGCTCTTCGATAAGTTCTTTATCATAATCACAACTGGTAAAAGTAGCTGCAAGTAGAATAACTATCAGTAAACTCCTTAAGATGTTTCTTACTTTCATAATTTATTAAATTAATTCTATTTAAGTTCTAGTAACCATAATCGTTTACCAATTCACCATTACTGGCATCTATGAATACTTGCCAAATTGGCCAAAATTGTCTGTCGTCTACATTAACACCCGGTTTGTAAATGGTATTAATTATCTCGTCTAAAGGTTGATCCCAACTAAAGGCCGAATAATCTGGTCCTGGATTAGCAGTTTCCCCTCTATTTAAACCATAGATATCTAAGGTAAATCCATCTTCTTCGTATTTATAATACAGCGTAGTTGGAACATTCGCATATTCTCCAGTTCTGTTTTCAAGATTTGCTAACTTCTCTTTTTCTTTATCTAGATTCTCACTTAAAAGATTCCATCTAATAAGATCCATCTTGCGATCCATCTCTCCGGTATATTCATATTTATACTCGTCTACAATGGCATTGAACATAGCCTCTTTTGAAGAACGCGCGTTTACATAAGCGTCTACTTTTTCAGCTTGAAGCTCTGCAGGAAATGCTCTTCTTCTAACCTCTTTAAGATAAGGTGCCGCAGCTCCTGGACCTTCTAACTCATTAGCAGCTTCCGCAGCAGTTAACAAGATTTCAGCATATCTCATATAAATTAAATTAACCCCATCATCGTTAGTAGATGTTACAAAACGGTCCATCCATTCATATCTATATTTTCCGAAGTACCATACATCTTGACCAACAAGCTCTTGTTGTGCAATTCCATCTACAGCATTCCCCCATTGATAAGGCACACTTGTAACTTCTCTTCGAGTATCTGCTTCATCGTAATCATAGAAAACAGTTGGGGTAGGACCAGCGGTTCCACCTCTTGGCTGACCAGTAAATTGATCTGCGCTACGGTGACGTACCGCAAATGAAAATAAAACTCGACCACGCCCATCAGAAAAAGGAATTTCCCATAAGGACTCGCCTCCTGCATTTATATTTTCTTGATTGTATTTTCTCCAAAATCCTTCGAATGTTGGATCTAATGAAGCTTTACCACTATTAATAACATCTCTAGTTTCATCTAGCGCTAACTGATACATTTTCTGAACAGAAAGTTCGGGATCGTTACTTCTTCTTACCGCATCTGGGTATCTTTGAAATCCACTTGCAACCATGGCCAGTCTTGCTCTAAAACCTTTTACAAATGCTTTATTTATTCTTTCAACAGTAGTAGTGTAAGAAGATTCATTAGGCCAAGCGACTAAAGTTGCTGCTTCCCCTAAATCACTAATAAGTCTTTTATAAATAGTATCACGACTGGTTTTACCTAAATAAATAGTTTCAGTAGTGATAGGCTCAAAACGAGCAGGAACATCTCCCCATGCTTTCATAAGATCGGCATAATAGATAGCTCTATAAGTTAATGCTGCTCCTAAAAGTTGTCCAAATTCTGAATCTGGCTGTGGGTTACCATAGGTTCTAATTCCACGTATCACAATATTTGCACGCTCAATACCTTGATACATCATTGCCCAAGCATTGTTTTCAGAATTCATTCTAGAATTATTTGGGCTAGCATCGTAATACACCAATTCTGCATCAGCACCACCTGAAGGGTCTGAACTATAATTATATTCAACATCGGTATTAAAACCGTAATATGGAATAAAACGTCCTCTATAAGAATTAGTTTGTCCAACAGGTTCTAGAATTCCATCTACAGCGCCTTTAGCAAGATCTACCGTAGAAAAAATTATAGATTCGTCTAAGGTCGACTTTGCCGGGGCATCCAAAAAGCCTTTATCAAAATCCTCCTCGCAGGACACCATTAGGCCCATGATTATAAAAGCCGAACAGATTTTTATTAAGTTTTTCATTTTTATTTAATTTTTAAAAATTAAGATTTAATCCAAATACAACTTGTCTACTTCTAGGAAATGGAGAGTAATCCACACCAGGAGTAAGAGGTGTATTTCTTCTGGTAGATACTTCAGGATCTAGACCTGAATAATTTGTTAATACGAATAAGTTGGTTCCAGTTACATAGAATCTAAGCTTAGAAATATTGGCTTGAGACATTAATGCATCTGGCAAAGTATATCCTATGGTCATTGTATTCAACCTAAGGAAAGAACCATCTTCTACTGCCCAATCACTAAAAACATAATTTTCCATGTACGGAGACCACATTGAAGTGTTTGCATTTGCAGCTGCTAATTGAGTTGGATCTGTAATTAACATTCCCGTAGCAGGATTTAGATTAGTCCATCTATTTCCGTCTGCCATGATCGTACTTAAGTTTCTGTACTGTCCATTATTGTTGGAAGTAGTAAACTCGATCTTGTTTGCATTATAAACATCGTTTCCTACACTTCCGTTGAAAGCAGCAGAAAAATCAAAACCATACGCATATGCATTAAGAACAAATCCTCCGGTAAATTCTGGGTTAGCATCTCCAATGATCGTGTTATCATTAATATCTACAATACCATCACCATCTATATCTTTCAACTTTAATGATCCAGGCATTACGTTTCCAATAACATCACTGTTATCAACAACTCCCGGTTTTAGGGTATAAGTACTTGTGGTAGCATCAAAGTCAAAATCTGATACTTCATAACGTCCATCATTCTTATAACCATACATAATCCCAATTGGTTGCCCAACTCTCACCACATAATCATTCCCGATCTGAGTTGAAGCCCAGTTGGTATTTTGTCCGAAATCTTCTAAAGCACCAAGTGAATTGATCTTATTTTTGTTTGAGGAAGCATTTACAGAGAAGCTTACCCCGTAATCTGGTTTCGTGATGGCATTAATATTTAATGACCCTTCTATACCTGTATTCTGAATTTCTCCTAAGTTTCTAAATTGGCTAGAATAACCAGTACCTGGAGTAGGGAAATTAACTAAAAGATCTGTAGTTAGATTTTTATAAACTTCAACAGTACCGCTTAATACTCTATTAAATAGATCGAAATCTAAACCTGCGTTCTGAGTAATTGTGGTTTCCCACTTTAGATCCGGATTCGCTAAAGTTCTTGAAGCAGACCAGTAATTTGTAATATCATTTAAGTAAGAAGTAGTATTAGACTCAAAACTTTGAACAGTTTGTCCAGAAGGAATATTGTTGTTTCCAGACTTCCCGTAACTCAATCTTAATTTAAGTGCATTAACCCATTCTGAATCCTTAAGGAAATCTTCTTCGTTAATTTTCCAGGCTACTGCTGCAGATGGAAAATATCCCCAACGATTATCTGATAAAAACTTACTAGAACCATCTGCACGGAAAGTAGCAGTTAGTAAATACTTACTCTTAAAATCGTAATTCACACGTCCGAAGAAAGATAATAACCGATCATCTGGGCTGTAAAAATTGTTTACAGATTGTGGTGTTCCTTGTGTAGTAAGCTTTACAGTTCTGTCAAAACTAAAATCTTTAGGAAAACCTTGAATCTCACTGGTAACTTCGTTATTCGTGTTGATAATCATTTCTTCACCTAAAAGCAATTTCAAGCTATGATCTTCACTAAACATATTGCTGAAGTCATAATTGAAAGTATTGGCATTTCTAAATGTTTCACGTTTTCTATCGCTAAATACAAGTGAAGGCAAACCTTGATTATCTGCGGAAGGTTTATTATTAGAATAATAAGTAGAACGTCCATAGTAACGATAATCCTGATCTACACGATTATCAAGTCCGAAATCTGATTGAAATGTCAACTCATCTAAAATATCCCAAGAAAAACTTCCCAGCATATTAAAGTTCTTTCTTAATTGCTGACGTTGATTATCGTCTACCGCAACAAACGGATTTACCAAATAACTAGAAATTGCATCGTCTGTACTGGTAGTAGTTAAGCCAGAGATCGGAATTGGAGAGTATCCAACACTATGTTTTAATCTTGAATCTGCGGAAGAAACTTCATTTTGTTCATTTGTTCCTCCTCCATTAATTTCGGTATCAGAATAACGAACAGTAAAAGATAAATTCACTTTTTCACCAGCCTGACTTTTAATAGCAAGGGCTAAATTGTCCCTTGTATAATCTGATCCTGTCATAATAGTATTCAGATCGTAATGCGCATAATTAAAGTTGAAGCTAGTTTTTTCTGAACCTCCTCTAATAGCAAGATCATGGCTTTGTACCTTACCTACGTTTCCATAAATCTGTTTTTGCCAGTTATTTCCTTCTTGACCTACGTACTGATCGTAATCTTGATACAATCCAAAATAGTTCTCATAAGAATCTAAATTTTCTGGATCATCCAGCAATGCATATTCGTATTGCCATTTAACAAAATCTTCAGGAGACAATACATCAATGGTATTAGCTATTTTCTGAAGTCCGTAAAATGAATTAAAATTCACACTCAATTGACCGCTCTTACCATCTTTAGTAGTAATTATAACAACTCCGTTCGCTCCTCTAGACCCATAAATGGCAGTAGAAGAGGCATCTTTTAAAACGGAAATACTTTCGATATTGGTAGGGCTTATATCGCTCATGCTTCCAACAGGAAATCCATCTACAATTATCAAGGGCGAACTATCCTGTGTAAGGGATCCACCACCTCTAATTCTAATATTGATCTCGGCATCTGGAGAACCTTCTGTAGAAAGAACTTGTACCCCAGGCAGTCTACCAGTTAATGTTTCGGCAACACTAGATTTTGCTTGTTCCGTAAGGTCGCTTCCTGAAATAGATACTACCGATCCAGTAAGATCTGATTTTTTCACAGATCCATATCCAACAACTATAACTTCATCTAGCGCGTTTGCATCAACTAGAAGTTGGGCATTGATAGAAGTTCTACCACTTACCGGAATTTCAAGAGATTGATAACCCACGTAACTAAATACTAAAGTAGCATTTGCATTAGAAATCTGAAGGGAATACTCACCGTCAAAATTTGTCATGGCACCATTGGAAGTCCCTTTTTCAATTACGTTTACGCTAACAAGTGGCATTTGATCTTCTACCCCGGTAACCGTACCCGAAACTGTAATGATGTCCTGAGCCTGTATTTTCCCAAAAGTTAAGAAACTAAAAAGCAAACACAACATCCAGAGGAACAATGATTTTTTTCTTAGTAATGTATTATCATTCATGGCTCAATTAAAGTTAGTTAATAATTATTTTTTGATTTAAACCGAATTTAAAAGTTGAAATTCTTTAAAATATGGTCTTTAAAATTCATGATATCTCAAATGAACTTGAAACTATTAAGAAATTCACAAAATATTCAATGTAATCGATTGCGTAAATATATTTATTTATTATCAACTACAAAATTTTTCACGGTAATTTTTAATGTTTTAATATATTTAGGATACTAAAAACTCTAATTTCATTTATTATTGAGAGTTTTATTCAAGATGTCCAAATTAAAATTGCCGATTGAACACTATAAATAGTCTTTAAAATAAAAAATGCAATCGATAACAAAAACAAGGTTCCAAATTTAAATTATCGTTATTTTCTAGCTAATCCTTTACCAATACTAGCCTTGAAATAAAAATTGATATATCAAAATTCACTTTTCAAGTTTATAATATTAATTTATTATAACCAGAAAGTACATTTTACTTCGCAAGATTAGTGTTTTCAAAAATAAACAGTCTTAAAATTTTAAGATTTGTAAATCTATAAATGATTAAAAGAGATAAGAATCAAGTTGTATTTCAGACTCCTCTTAAACAAATCAACCTCTAACTGCTGAGTAACTATTTGACTTATGATCAGGTGATAAAATACATAAGCTGTAAGATCTTTTATACCCACGTAATTTCTTTTAAAAAACTTCGCAAATATTTTATTGACCTAAAAGAAATAATATTTAATGTTATTACATTTGTTAATACTCAAATAGACTCTTAAAATGAAGATGAAAATTATACAAATTAGCATTCTTTATATCGTTTTATCAGTTTTTAAGCTAATACCCTGTAATGCTCAAGAATTAGATCCAGTGCTAAAAGATCTTATTACGAAGGGTATAGACAAAAGCCATAGTATTAATATAAATGAATTTGAAGCGAAACAAGCATCGGTAGATGCAAACTTGGCAAAATCTGCTTTGCTCCCTAAATTTTCTCTTAGCGGTAGTTATACGAGATTAGACGATGATATTACCTTTAATGAAGACACACAAAACTTATTGCTTTCCACTCAAAAGCTATTAATTAAAGAGGCAGCGGGAATTCCGTTCAACAGTCCGTTTCCAAGCAACATTCCATTATCAGAGATTCCTAGTTTACAAGACAAAAATATTTTAAAATCTGCGGTAGATCTAGATTGGGTTGTCTTTAGCGGTTTTGAAGTTACTAACGCCATTCGTGCGAGTAAGCACAAAGAGGCTTCTTTAAAATATAAAAGCCTTGCAGAAAAAGACAAGATAGCTATTAAGATTATTGAAAAT
>CAZWSP010000006.1:33830-46237 GCA_964636585.1 uncultured Antarcticibacterium sp. | reverse complement strand
AGATAATTGGAATCGCTCTTCTGGAGGTTTAAATTCGGTTTTTAAGACTGAAAGCAGAACGGTTTCTCCGGGCGATTTCGAACTTAACTTGCTTTCGTTAGCTTCTTTAGTTATAAAGGCAGACGGTCAAGTATCTCAATCGGAACTGGATTATGTAAGAGCTTATTTTGTGCAAGCTTATGGAAAGGAGCGGGCAAATGCTACTTTTCGAACCTTTAACGAGGTGATAAAAAGTAGAGAAATCTCTGCACAACGCATTGGATTGTATTTACAACAGCGCACCAAATATGAAGTGCGATTACAGATCTTACACTTTTTATTCAGCATAGCACAAGCAGATGGTAATGTTTCAAATTCTGAATTGTCCCAATTGCAATCTATCGCTGGATTTTTAGCTTTGAACAACAGAGATTTTGAAAGTATCAAGGCTATGTTCTTTAAAAGTGCAGATAATGCTTATAAGATCTTGGAGATCGAGAAATCTGCATCAGATGCTGAAGTGAAAAAAGCATTTAGAACTATGGCGAAGAAATATCACCCGGATAAACTTCAGCATATGGATGAAGCTTATAGAAGTGGGGCCGAAGAGAAATTCAGAATGGTACAAGAAGCCTACGAAAAGATCCAAAAGGAACGAGGAATATAAAAAAAGATCGCCATTAGTTTAGGCGATTTTTTGGTTTTGAATATAATTTTTAGGCTTGTCTAAAAATAAATTTGATTTAACTTGAAAATAGTTGCATCTTTGAAGAATGAAAATTTTTAGAGTATCATTTTCAATATTGTTTTTAGTTTGTTCAGCTATTGGATTCGCGCAGCAAGATTCAATTTCAGAGCTTATAACAGATCGTCCAGATGCAACGGAGTCTCCTGTACTCATACCTAAAAACTTTTTTCAATTAGAAGCTGGTTCTCAAATCACCAATGGAGATCTTCAAAAAGATTTTACTTTTGGTACTGCCTTGCTAAGAGTTGGAGTTTTAAATAATTTAGAGCTTAGGCTTGGTCTGGATTACTCAGGTTCAAGATTTAATAATGGATTAATTGAAGACATAAATTCTTTTAGTCCAATCCTTTTAGGAGTTAAGGTTGGAATAGCTAAGGAGCAAGGATTAAGGCCGGAAATGGCAATATTGAGTCATTTATCACTTCCTTATCTTTCGAGCGAAAATACAAATTCTGGTATAGATTTTAGATTTGCTTTTAGCCATACGTTAAGTGAGCGATCTGGACTTTCTTATAATTTAGGCGCACTCTGGAATGGAGTTAACGAAGGGCTTCAATATATATACACCATTTCTTATGGTTATAGTATAACAAATAATTTGGGATGGTATGGAGAGATCTATGGGGATATTCCAGAGAATATAAGGGCTATTCATTATGTAGATAGTGGATTTACCTATAAACTAGCAACTAATTTTCAATTAGATGCCTATATAGGAACGGCAATAAATAATGATCCAAATTTAATAGCTGGGGGAGGATTCAGCTATAGAATACCAAAATAAATAAAAGTATGTTCAGTCTTTCTGAAGAAAATTATTTAAAAGCAATCTTTCATCTAGAAAGAGCCTATCCTATTGGGGTTAGCACTAATGCCTTGGCAGAAGAAATGAGCTCTAAAGCTTCTTCTGTTACCGATATGATTAAGCGACTTTCAAAAAAAAAGCTGGTAGCCTACAAAAAATATCAAGGTGTAAAACTTAGTGAACTGGGAAGAGAGACTGCGGTTAGTGTGATTAGAAAACACCGACTTTGGGAAGTTTTCTTGGTGAACAAGTTAGGATTTGCTTGGGATGAAGTGCATGAAGTAGCAGAACAACTGGAACATATAAAATCTGATAAATTAATTAAAGAGCTTGATAGATTTCTAGATTTTCCGAAACGGGATCCTCACGGGGATCCTATTCCGGATTCAAAAGGAAATTTTTCAACTTCCAACAAGGTTTTGTTAGCAGAGCTTAATAAAGGAGAATCTGGAATTTGTATTGGGGTAAAAGACTCGTCCCCAGAATTTCTTCAATACCTAGACAAGAATAAAATAGCATTAGGACAATTAATTGTAATTGTCGAAAAAGAATCTTTTGATCAGTCTATGTTGATCAACTTAAACGGAAAAGAACTCAAAATCTCGAATGTGATCTCGAGCAACTTATATATTAAAACCTCTTAAATTATGATGGAGAGTATTATTGCCTATTTGGAAGGGATAGACCCTATTTTAGCCGCGCTTTATGCCACACTATTTACTTGGGGAGTTACTGCTTTAGGAGCTTCTTTAGTGTTTTTCTTCAAAAAGATGAATCGTGCAGTCTTCGATGGAATGCTTGGTTTTACTGGAGGTGTAATGGTAGCCGCCAGTTTTTGGAGCTTGTTAGCGCCAGGAATAGAAATGAGTCCGGGTGAAGGATTTGTAAAAGTGATGCCAGCGGCAATTGGTTTTTTCTTTGGTGCGTTCTTTATTTTTGGATTAGATAAGGTTTTACCTCACGTGCATGTAAATTTTAAAATGGACGAAAAGGAAGGAATTAAAACTCCCTGGCATAAATCTGTACTACTAACTTTAGCTATTACCTTGCACAACATTCCAGAGGGTTTGGCCATCGGGGTTTTATTTGGAGGTGTAGCAGCAGGTTTTGATGGTGCAACGATTGGTGGTGCAGTAGCATTGGCTATAGGTATTGGATTACAGAATTTTCCAGAAGGTTTTGCGGTAGCTATGCCTTTAAGAGGACAAGGCTTAAGCAGATGGAAAAGTTTTAATTACGGTCAACTTTCTGCGGCGGTAGAACCAATCGCTGCTGTATTAGGAGCATGGGCGGTAATGACGTTCCAACCTATACTTCCTTATGCACTTTCTTTTGCTGCAGGAGCTATGATCTTTGTGGTAGTAGAAGAAGTGGTTCCAGAATCGCAACGAGATAAGTTCACAGATATTTCTACCATGGGATTTATTGGTGGATTTATACTAATGATGACCTTAGATGTAGGTTTGGGTTAATATTTGCAACAAGCAGATTTTAATAGCGTCTTTAAAGTAAATCTGTTATGAAGTATATATTGTTTTTAGGTCTTTTCTTCGGAATGCTTAGCCTTAACGCACAAGAGCAACCTGCAAAAGTGAGTTTCGAAAGTTTATTAAGTCCTGGAGAATTCTTTTCTTTTGAAAACAAATCGATTCGGTTTAAAGAAGTAATTTCAGATTCTAGATGTCCTAAAGATGTTACTTGTATTTGGGCTGGAGAAGCCAAAGTATTAGTTGAAGTTTTAGAAAATGGCAAAAGAGTAGAGGAAAAGATAATCTCCTTGCGAGACGCTGCTAATTTCTCTTTCAGTTTTGCAGATTCAGATATTCGATATTCCTTAAATGCGCTAGATCTGTATCCTTATCCTAGTGCCAAACATAAGATCGATGCTTCAGAATATTGCCTCAGAATTAAACTGAGCTCAGAATAATTATCTTAATTGCAACCGCAATTTGTAGATCCACAAGCCTTATCTGTTCCTTTTTTCACTTTAAGAAATGCTGGTTTCCAGATAAATTTAGTGATCACATATCCTACTGCCACTAAAAAGGTGATAAAAACTAGTATGTTTTGTAATACGTCCATAATACTTATTTAAGTCGATTCACATTTAATTTCTTACACTACTTCAACAGCTGAAATGCTATTAAAGCAACCACGTAGGCAAAGGCGCTCATTATCACTAATTGTAATAAAGGCCATTTCCAGGTGTTGGTTTCCTTTTTTACTATAGCTAAGGTACTCATACATTGCATAGCAAAGGCATAGAATAGCAATAAACTTATTCCGCTGGCAAAGGTAAATAGGGGTCCGCCAAGAACGGGATTCACTTCTGCGGCCATTCTATTCTTTATTGTTTCTTCCTCATCACTCCCTACGCTATAAATGGTAGCCAAGGTTCCCACAAAAACTTCTCTTGCAGCAAACGAACTTACAATAGCTATTCCAATTTTCCAATCGTAACCTAATGGAGTAACCGCCGGTTCAATTCCGCGCCCTATAATTCCTATATAAGAATGCTTCAGTTTGTAAGCTGCAATTTCTTCTTCCAAATTAGTGTCAGCATCTGCATTCACGTTATATGTAGATGAAACAATTTCATCTGCTTTATTAAAATTATCTCCGGGACCATAGCTTGCCAACACCCAAAGTATAATAGAAATTGCCAAAATGATTTTTCCTGCGCCTAGCACAAAAGATTTTGTTTTTTCAACAACATTAATCGCCACATTCTTGATCATTGGCAATTTATAGTTGGGCATTTCTATCACGAAATAACTCTTACTCTTGATTTTAAGGATTTTATTTAGAATCCATGCCGAAACAATTGCGGTTCCAAATCCTAATAGATAAAGCAACATCAAGGTAAGACCCTGTAAATTGAAGCCTAAAAAACTCTGATCTGGGATAACCAAAGCGATAATGATAAGATATACAGGTAGTCTTGCAGAACATGTAGTGAAAGGAACCACCAATATAGTAATTAGTCGCTCTTTCCAATTTTCTATATTTCTTGCGGCCATCACAGCAGGAATTGCACATGCCGTCCCCGAAACTAGTGGAACCACACTCTTTCCGCTTAAACCAAATCTTCGCATAATCCTGTCCATTAGAAACACCACTCTACTCATATAACCACTTTCTTCTAAAAGGGAAATAAAGAAAAACAAGAAAGCAATTTGTGGGATAAATATTACAATTCCACCTAAACCTGGAATAATTCCTTCAGCAATTAAATTAGTGAAAGGTCCTGCCGGCATTATGTTTTTAGCCCATTCGCTTAAAGAAGCAAAAGTTGTATCTATAAAGTCCATTGGATAGCTGGACCAGTTATAAATGGCTTGAAATATCACCAAGAGCACCATAAAAAAGATCACATATCCCCAAACGCGATGAGTTAAGATCCTGTCGAATCTTATTCTTAGGTCGGTTGCTGAATTAAGATCTATTTTTAAACCTTCTTTTAATAACCCGTTAATGAACTGATATCTTAAAATGGTTTCTTTTTGCTGAAGTCTTTTTAGATCGCTGTTGCTTTTGGTATGAAAATTAGTTCCTTCACTTATAGATTGTCTATTAACATTGGCAAAATTCACATCTTGCGTGATCACCAACCAAAGTTTGTATAAGGACTGATTTGGAAATGCTTTTCTTAATCTCCCGAAATATTCCGGATCCATAATTGAAGCATGCAAACAAGGTTCTGTAGAAATTTGTCTGTAATTTAGGATCATCTCCTTTAATTCCTCTATCCCTGTATTTTTTCGAGCACTAACTAAGGCGATTTTTGTATTTAGCTTGGCTTCTAAAATTGGTATATCCAGTGTGATCCCTTTCCGTTTCATTCTATCTGCCATGTTAATGACTAGAATGGTGGGAATTTCAAGATCTTTTATTTGGGTGAAAAGTAGAAGATTTCGCTTCAGATTTTCTACATCGCTTACTACAACTGCAACATCTGGGAAATCTCTATCGTTTTTATTAAGCAGTAATTCTATAACCACATTCTCATCTAGAGAAGAGGCATTTAAACTGTAGGTTCCGGGAAGATCAAGAATATGCGCTTTTAAACCTCGGGGAAGTTTACAAACCCCTTCTTTTTTCTCTACCGTAATTCCCGGGTAATTCCCAACTTGTTGATTAAGTCCGGTAAGTTGATTAAAAACTGATGTTTTACCGGTATTAGGGTTCCCGATTAAAGAAACATTGATTTGTTTCCCCATAGCATTAAATTAATTCTATTTCTATAAGCAACGCAGTCTCTTTGCGAATTGCCAAATGGCTTCCGTTTATATTCAAATACATAGGATCTCTAAATGGAGCAGTTTGCACAAGCTCTACAAGATTTCCAGGTAAGCAGCCCATTTCTAGCAGTTTTAAAGGAATTTTGTCTACACTAAAATCCTTTATAATCCCACGCTGGCCGCGCTGTAAATGAGCAACAGTTAGCTTCATTTTTATTTAGATTGATTTTAAACAAGGCAAAAATAGTTTAAAAAAGAGTCTTAGAAAAGTTTAGGCAAGAAAACTATGATCACTGATATTCAGCTTTTAGAATTTTAATATCCTCCATTAATTCATCGATAGCTTCAGCATTAGTTCCGTCATAAAATCCGCGAATTCTTTTTTCCTTATCTACAAGAATAAAATTCTCCGTATGTATCATATCATAAGGCCCACCATCCCCAGAAGTTTTGGTGGCCAGATAAGATTTTCTAGCCAGATCATAGATCTGTTTTTTATCTCCAGTCACTAAATTCCATTTTTCATCATTTACGCCTTTTTCAAGCGCATATTTTTTAAGCTGAGGAACACTGTCTGCAACTGGAATTACAGAATGAGAAAGTAAGAGCACTTCAGGATCGTCTTTTAATCGCTCCTGAATTTCCAACATATGTCCGGTCATAATAGGACAAATTGTAAGACACGTAGTGAAAAAGAAATCTGCCACGTAGATCTTATCTTTATAAGTATTTTGAGTGACTGTCTCTCCGTTTTGATTGGTTAAACTGAAGTCGGCAATTTTGTGGTATTTTCTAACAAATTGAACTGTGGTATCTACTAATTCTGCATTTACCATACTCGGTTGAAAAACTGCGAGTTTTTTTTCAGGCTTTAATAAGGTATAAATACTGAAAATGATAATTATAGACAGGATTGCCATCACTATGGCAAGGGGTTTGTATTTAGAGAAAAACTGAAGCATCAGTAATAATTTGTCGCAAAATTAAAGCCTTCTAATTAAATAAGAGCAAGGGAAGTATTAAATTTTCCTAAGAGAGCTGTTCGGGAGCTTTTAATACTTTTACAAGAATTTTTAAAAGGTTACTTTTACGCGATTTAAAATTTGAAGAAGATAGAATGGATCCATTTTTAATAAAAGCAATACAACTACTACTTAGCTTATCTTTATTGATCGTTTTACACGAATTCGGTCACTTTATACCCGCAAAATTATTCAAGACTAGAGTAGAAAAATTTTACTTGTTCTTTGATGTGAAGTTTGCGCTTTTCAAGAAAAAAATAGGTGAAACCGAATATGGTCTTGGGTGGTTACCATTAGGTGGTTACGTGAAGATTTCAGGAATGATAGACGAGAGTATGGATAAGGAGCAAATGGCGCTTCCTCCAAAACCTTGGGAATTTAGAAGCAAACCGGCTTGGCAACGACTAATTATCATGTTAGGTGGGGTTACAGTTAACCTTGTTCTAGGTTTTCTAATTTATATGATGGTCTTATTTGTTTGGGGAAGTTCTTTTGTAGGACCTGAAGATATGCCTCGAGGATTTGCAGTGGCAGATGAATTTAAGGAATTTGGTTTTGAAGATGGCGATAGAATACTTTCCGTAAACGGGGAAGAATTTGAAAATAGCGTAGATGTGAACCGTTTTCTTTTTATGCGTGATGTGAATAGTATTAGCGTAGTTCATCAAAATGGTGAAGAAGAAACTATAGAAATTCCAGAGAATATAGGTTCCCAAATGTTTCAACAAGGAGTGATGCAGCCGTTCGTGCCTATACAGAATGCAGTGATAGATACTGTGGTGGCAGATCTTGCAGCTTCAAAAGGAGGTTTGAAAAAAGGGGATAGTTTGATCTCTATCAATAAACAAGAAATTGGGTACTGGCATGAGTTGGCGCCAATTACTGCTGAAAATAAAGAGAAAGAAGTAGAAGTGGTGTTTAAAAGAGATGGTGACATAATGAGCGTAATGGTAACACCTGATGAAGATGGGTTGCTTGGAGTTTCTTCTAAACGCGACTTTAATGTTCAATCTAAAGAATATACGCTTGCAGAAAGTATAGATGAAGGCTTTAGTTATGGATATTGGACACTGCATGATTATGTAGCACAGTTCAAATATGTATTTACAGCTAAAGGAGCCACTCAGGTGGGTGGATTTGGAGCTATTGGAGGCTTATTTCCAGATGCTTGGGATTGGCAAGGATTCTGGTTGGCAACTGCTTTAATATCTATAATCTTAGCTTTCATGAACATTTTACCAATTCCAGCTTTAGATGGTGGGCATGTTGTGTTCTTACTTTATGAAATTGTAACTGGGAGAGCACCAAACGAGAAATTTATGGAATATGCCCAAATGTTTGGATTCTTTATTTTGATCGCTTTATTGTTGTTTGCCAACGGAAACGACTTATATCGCTGGTTATTCGATTAATAGCCATAGGCTAAGAAATATGAATTAAATTTTATCTGTATTTCATAAAAAAAAGTCATTTTTTGTTTTGTAAGCATTTAAAAATTGATTTATATTTGCAACCGCAAAAGAGAAATATTTAATTCTCTAATGCAGGTCCAGATTAAGAGTTAGGATTTTTGAAATAGCAACAACGTTCTTTTTAGAAACATAAACATATTTTCCTCCTTAGCTCAGCTGGTTAGAGCATCTGACTGTTAATCAGAGGGTCCTTGGTTCGAGCCCAAGAGGAGGAGCAAAAAGCCAGACAGCAATGTCTGGCTTTCTTGTTTTTAATAGTTTCGGGTTTTAAAACATTTGATCAATCGCATTTCTAAAAATCATTTGCAGTAGCAACTCTTTTGAATTCTGCTAACTGCTCACTTTTGTTTTTTGTAATTTCACTTAGTGTAATCAACCTTTAAATTTATGATCAATTTTACAGCTACCTATACAGATCAATACCAACTTTCTATGGCTCAAGTCTATTTCGAGAATGGACAGCACGAGCATGAAGCGGTATTCGATTATTATTTTAGGAAGCTTCCGTTTGATGGTGGTTATGCAATTTTTGCTGGTTTGGAAGATCTTTTGGAGATCATAGAGCAGCTTAAATTCAGTGAAAGTGATATCAATTATTTAAAAGATCAAGATTATTCTGAAGCTTTTTTAGAATACCTGAAAAACTTCAGGTTTTCAGGAACTATTATGTCAGCACAGGAGGGAGATGTTGTATTTCCTAACAGACCTATATTACAAGTAGAAGCCAATATCATAGAAGCGCAAATCATAGAAACCATTCTTTTAAATCTACTGAACTTTCAAACCCTAATAGCAACAAAAGCAAGTAGAATGAGATTGGTTGCAGGAGAACGAACTCTTTTGGATTTTGGGCTAAGAAGAGCGCATGGCCCGGGAGGATATTATGCTAGTAGAGCAGCTATTGTTGGTGGTTTTAATGGAACGAGTAATGTGGTAGCTGGGAAAGATTTTAATATCCCTGTCTCTGGAACGATGGCTCATTCATTTATTCAAAGCTTTGATGATGAGTTAAAAGCTTTTAGAGCATTTGCCGAGAGCAGACCTAAAGATTGCGTGCTATTAGTAGATACTTATAACACTCTAAAAAGCGGAATTCCCAATGCTATTACTGTTGGAAAAGAAATGGAAGCCAAAGGGCAGAAATTATTGGGGATAAGATTGGATAGTGGAGATTTGGCATATTTGGCGAAAGAAACCAGAAAGTTGCTAGATGAAGCCGGGCTGCCTTATGTGAAGATCGCGGCATCTAATCAGTTAGATGAGTATGTGATTAAAAGTTTACTGGAGCAGCATGCGCCAATAGATGTTTTTGGAGTAGGAACCAATTTAGCGACTGGCGATCCAGATGGTGCATTAGATGGTGTATATAAACTTTCATTTTCCAACGGAATTCCAAGATTAAAAATTTCTGAAAGTTTGTCTAAGGTTACCATTCCGCACAAAAAGCAGGTGTATAGATTGATGAATGCAAAAGGAGAGCTTATTGGTGCTGATGCTATTACAATGAGAGATGAAAAAGAGGTAACAAGAATATATGATCCGCAGGAAATCCTGAAATCTTTGCCAGTTAAAAATTACAATACCGAAGCTTTGCTTCATTTAGTGATGGAAAATGGTAAGAGAACTGAAGAATCCCGAAGTTTACTAGAAATCGCTGAATATTCTAAGCAGCGATTGGCAAGTTTACCTATGGAATTTAAACGATTTGATAATCCGCACATTTATAAAGTTGGAATTAGTAAATCCTTGAAAAAAGAGCGTGAGAATTTGTTGAAGAAATACAAGAAATAAGATGAAAGCATTGGTGATTATAGATATGCAAAATGATTTTATTCCAGGCGGATCTCTCGCGGTCACTGGAGGCGATTCTATTATTTCAAATATTAATAAGTTACAGGAAAAGTTTCATTTAGTAATTGCCACTCAAGATTGGCATCCTCAGGATCATTTCAGTTTTGCTGAAAATCATCGTGGTAAAAAGGAATTTGAAACCATTCAATTAAATGGATTAGATCAAACTTTATGGCCGGTTCATTGTGTTCAAAACACAGTTGGAGCCGAATTTCATTCAAATCTGAATACAAAGAAATTAGAAACTATCTTCAGAAAAGGAACCAATAAGGAAATGGATAGCTATAGCGGGTTTTTCGATAATGCCCATTTAAAATCTACCGGATTAGCGGGATATTTAGAAGATAAAGGTGTTTCTAAACTGTACTTCTGTGGTCTTGCCGCAGATTATTGTGTATACTATTCTATAATGGACGCTTTAAATGAAGGATTTGAAGCTTTTCTTATAGAGGATGCTACAAAAGCAATTTCAGAAGAAAAATATATCGAAGCTAAAAAGGAAATTCTTAGAGCTGGTGGAACTATAATATCTTCAAAAGAGCTGGATTAGAAGATCTTTTTGAAAGATTCTATTAATTTTGCAACTTCTTCCAGAGTATTATAATGCACCAAACTTACTCTTACAACCCCATTATATTGTTCTAGGTCGAGATCTTTGATAAGTTGCTTCGCATAAAAATCTCCAAATCTTATTCCAATCTTGTCTTTATCTACCATTTCTACGATCTCTGAGCTCTTGAAATTTTTATGTATAAAGGAGATCGTGGGAACTCTTTTATTGGAAGCAGCAGAGGTATTACCAATAATCCGTATTTCGGGAATACTGTTTAAATAGGAAAGTAATTCTTGTGCGAGCTGGGCTTCATATTCTGCAATAAGCACAAAGCTAGCATCGTGTTTTTCGACTTCACTAAATTTATTACCTTCAAAATAATGATCATAAAGTTCTTCCAAATATTCAGGAATAGCTTTTAAACTATAAGTAAGTTCAAAATTATAATTCCCCGGCTGAAATTTATAAGGAACATCTTCAGCTTTAAAAAAATTGTGATTAATTCCAGGCATCCCGATCAATAATGGCAATTTTCCATACATCACAGCCAAATGTGGGCCATACACTTTATACCAACTAAATACATAAAAATCTACATCTAATTCTTGTACATCTACTTTTCTATGAGGGGCAAATGCAACGCCATCTACACAAATAAGCGCCCCGGCCTCATGAACAATTTGGGCGATTTGTTTTATAGGATTAATACTTCCCAGCACATTAGAACAATGGGTTACCGCAACTAATTTGGTTTTGCTAGTCAGTAAAGATTTTAAGCTTTCAAGACTAAACTCTAAAGATTCTGGATCTACCTTCCAAGTTTTAACTACGATGCCTTTTTTCTCCAGATCTTTCCAACAGGAAATGTTGGCTTCATGATCTGTATTGGTAACTATTACCTCATCTCCTTTTGTCCAATTTTGACTAATGCAAATACTTAAGATTCGCAAAAGCATTGTTGAAGAAGCCCCCATTACCACTTCTTTTGGATCTGAAGCATTTATAAATTGAGCCACTTTTTCGGTTGATTTTAATAGCGCATTTCCGGCATTTGCGGAAACATCGTAACTAGCTCCCAATTGTACATTATAATTTAGATAATAGTCTTGAATATTTTTAATGGCAGTTCCCAAAATTTGAGATCCTCCCGCATTATCCATAAAAGTGTATCCGTTTTTAAGTGCAGGAAACTTTTCGCGTATAAATTCAATATCCATATTGTAATGTTTAAAGTTGAGCAGATGTGAATTTACTGAATAAATTATATAGTTTTTTATGACTATTAATTATATACACTTTTTGCCTTATTTTACCGATTTCGACATATTTATTAAGTGGTTAATTTCTTACATTTATTTTTCATATATGATTGATTTTTAAATGATTAACCTTAGATTCACGATTAAATTTGACTACTTTTATGAGATAACCAAAATTAATATGCGTCATGAAAAAAATCAAAAATTTTCAACTGCCGCCCCACAATTTAAATCCCTTTTTGTTCCTACTAGTTTTATTCCTTTTTATAAGTTGTGAAACCGATCTGGTCACAGAAGGCACTTCTCAAGCCTTAACAGCCGATCTTTCCAAGGCACCGCGTTCTTCAGATAAGATGAACACCTTTTACGGTCCTGCAATACAAATGGGCGATGGTGTTTTAAGAAGCCAAGTGGTAATGAAACACGATGGAACACCAATGTCTATCGGGTTGCGTATTTCAGAAAAAGTATTAGAAG
>CAZWSP010000006.1:0-33820 GCA_964636585.1 uncultured Antarcticibacterium sp. | reverse complement strand
TAGAAGGATTGCCAGATGAGGAACAAAATATCACTTTGGATCTCTCTAATAAAATGGAGGGAATGGCCTTTGATCATATAGATTTCGGCTGGAATCCACATGGACATGAGCCACCAGGAATTTATGATGTTCCGCATTTCGATGTGCATTTTTACATGATTTCTGTAGATTATCAGAACACTATTCTAGATCCTGCTTTAATAGTAACTCCTCCAGATGCCCAATATATTCCGGCAGGCTATTTTACTCCTGGCGGATTGGTTCCATTAATGGGAGAACATTGGCTAGATTTTAATGCGGCCGAATTAAATGGAGGTGATTTCACCAAAACATTTATTTATGGGTCCTATGATCAGGAATTTATCTTTTATGAACCTATGATCACTTTGGCCTATCTACAGCAAAAAGGAAATGAAAAAATGGCTATTCCTCAACCTGAAGCATTTCAAAGAACAGGATTATATTATCCAACAACCTATAGCATTAACTATGATGCTGTTAAAAAGGAATACTTAATCACTTTGGAAAATTTAGTATTAAGATAGATTTTAATAAGCAAATTAAGAAGCCGCTAATTGTTAGTGGCTTTTTTTGTTAGATCAATCGTGGTACTTATAAGAATGCATCAACTAGATCCATTAAAAAAAGATATATTTGAAGAACAGAGCATTAACCAAACCCTATTTTATGAAAAATAAGTTCTTATTCGTTATTTCATTATGTTTTTCTACCATTCTTTTTGCGCAAGATCAGGATGTAGTAATTCAAAACATTATCAAGGAAGCTTCAGAAAATTCTCAACTGGAAGCTTTAGGTCATGAACTTCTAGATGTGGTTGGTCCTCGTTTGGTAGGAACACCAGAAATGAAACAAGCTCATGATTGGGCCGTAAATAAATATAAGGAATGGGATATCTCTGCAGAGAATCAGCAATGGGGAGAATGGCGAGGATGGAAAAGAGGGATCACCCATATAGATCTTGTTGAACCTAGGATTAGAACTTTAAATGGAATGCAACTTGCATGGAGCCCAAGTTCTGGAAAAAAGCCTATTGTGGCTGAAGTTGTTCTTCTTCCGGAAGCTTCAGATTCTACAAGCTTCGCGAAAAATTTATCTTCAGTAAAAGGAAAATTAGTGATGATCTCTATGCCACAACTTACGGGAAGACCGGATGAGAATTGGGAAGAATTTGCTACAGATTCTACTTTCGCTAAAATGAAAGATGATAGAAAGGCGCAAGCCATGGCATGGTCAGATAAAATGAGTAATACAGGATATACCAATAGAAATATATCTGAATCTTTAGAAAAAGCAGGAGCTGCGGGAATAATCACCTTAAACTGGTCTAGAGGATTTGGGGCAAATAAAATATTTTCGGCATCCACAAAAAAGATCCCAACTATAGAACTTTCCTTAGAAGATTACGGAATGGTTTATAGAATGGCAGAATATGGAGACAAACCTAAATTAAGATTAGTTGCAGAATCTGAAGAATTAGGAATGGTACCAACTTTTAATACCGTTGCAACCATTAAGGGTACAGAAAAACCGGAAGAATATGTAATTCTTTCGGCACATTTTGATTCTTTGGACGGAGCAACAGGAGCCACAGATAATGGAACTGGTACTATGGTGATGATGGAAGCAATGAGAATCCTTAAAAAAATGTATCCAAATCCTAAACGAACTATAATTGCAGGACATTGGGGGAGTGAAGAGCAAGGCTTAAATGGATCCCGAGCATATGTGAAAGATCATCCAGAAATAGTAGCTAATGTACAAGCTGTATTTAATCAAGATAACGGAACCGGAAGAGTTGTAAATCTTTCTGGGGGTGGATTTTTAAATTCGTATGATTATTTAGGGAGATGGATGGAAGCAGTTCCTTCTGAAATTAGTGACGAAATTGAAACTACTTTTCCTGGAATCCCAGGAGGTGGTGGATCAGATTATGCTTCATTTTTAGCTGCAGGCGTTCCTGCGTTTAGCTTAAGCTCTATAAGCTGGTCTTACTGGAATTATACATGGCATACCAATTTAGATACGTACGATAAGATTGTTTTTGATGATGTTAGAAGCAATGTGATCTTAACTGCAATAATGGCTTATAAGGCTAGTGAAGATTCAGAAAAAACTTCACGGGAGAAAAGAGTGCTTCCAGTAGATAAAAGATCTGGTGAGCAAATGACTTGGCCTGAAGCAAGAGATGCTACTAGAAAAGGTGGAATAGATTAATTAAACAAATTCAATAAAAAAAGCCCATTTCTTATTATAAGAGATGGGCTTTTTTGTGAATTCTATATTTCTAAGAATTTAGATCTGCTCCAACTGGAATATCACATCTGTGTCCTGGCTCACCATGCGCAGGATTTTTAGTTAAAGCAGCGCTACCATTTACCCTTACAGGCGAAACATTTGGATTTGCGCTAGTGGTATTCTGCTGCATTTGCGTATTTGCTGGCTGATCTAAGGACGTTCCAACAGGAATATCACATCTATGTCCCGGTTGCCCGTGTTCTGGGTTTAAAGCAGCTGTAGTTTTAGTATCTGCTGAAGTTTCAGTTTGTGGTGTTGCTACCACTTCGTCCTTTTTTTCGTCCTTGCAACTTATTAAAGCAACTACACTAAAGGCTACTAATAAGCTATTAAATATTTTAGTTTTCATGAGATATTATTAAAATGATTAGTAAATATTTTTTAATTTTTAATTGATGATCTTTTCTAATTCTTCCTTGGAAACATTAAGTAAACCTGAAGCGGGTAAACGCATCGTCATCACTCTCCAATTATCTTCGGCTTTAAAGATAGCCTTAAATATAGGAATTGCTTCATCAAATCTCTTACTATTCGCTAAAGCAACTGCTTTCCAATATTTCATCTCCAAATTATCAGGAAATAATTTCTCAGCACTCCCATATTGCTTCAATGCACCGTCTACATCTTCAGCCTCCATTGCCAAGTCTCCCTTGTTCATAAATTCATAAGCTCTTGCAACAGTTAAAAGTCGTTCTATTTCCACCAAAGGTTCAGCATTATCATCTACTCGAAGATCTATAGATTTATCTTCCCAAGAATTCTTAACCTTTGTTCCTTTAACAACAATCAAGGCAGCAGATTGCTTTCCGCGGATATCTCCTCCAACATTTTGAGCTGCTTGTAAAACCTTTACAACACGTTCTGCGAGCGGCAAATTAGAATATTCTAAAAAGGCGGCTTTCATAGCAGGAACCACATCGTCATTAAGCATCATATTAGCCTGCACAGAATAATTCTTACCCGAATAGTGAAAAGCCGATTCCACACAATTGCTTCCCGTGTGCGCCGCGGTTCTTCCTGATGAATCTAAAAAGGATACTTGTCTATAGGCTTCCCCTTCATCTTCGGCAACAAGTTCTTCTAAAGCTAGAGATGCAGATTTTCCTTCTTCCATCAGTTTTAGTCCGTTAGGGCCATATGCTGGATTCACAAAAGATTGAGTTGCTACTACACCAACTCCAGATTTACCCCATGCTACTAATGGGCCAACAGAGAACCAATGACTTTGCACGCCAACGGCCATTTCTCCAGTTACAGAATCTCTAGCCACAATGGAAAAGGTGTGAGCAAATGGATCTTTCATAATAGGGTGGTTTTGAGCCAGCAGTGTTCCAGATAAAATTAAAAAGCTAAATAGTAATGTGCATTTAAAAACAGTTCGCATGGCTTGAATTTTAATTAAAAATAAGAAATTTCTAAATATTAATCCAACTCAAGTCCAACTTAGGGTTTTCTGAAGATTATCTGGAAAGATTGGCAGAAGTTTATAAATTTACGAGAGAAGTTATTTGGCCTCGTAGTTCAACGGATAGAATAGAAGTTTCCTAAACTTTAGATCCAAGTTCGATTCTTGGCGAGGTCACTTTATTATCTATTTTATTTTTATTGTTGAATTCCTGTTCCTAATTGGGATATGTTCTATAAATTTAATTCTGAAGAAATTTTACCGCATATGAGATCTAAAATTACCCTTAAAGAATTAGCTAAATTATTAAATGTATCCATTTCCACTGTTTCAAAATCTTTGAACGGAAGCCCAGAAATAAGTGAGAACACCGTAAAACGAGTGAAGGAGCTAGCTGCTTTGCATAATTATACGCCTAATCTTACTGCGGTTAATCTTAAAAGAAAGAGCACAGGAAATATAGCGGTGATCGTTCCAAATATTTCGAATACCTTTTTCGCCAAGGTGTTAGGAGGTATAGAAAATGATGCACGGAAGAATGGTTATCAGGTGATCACCTATATTTCAAATGAATCTCTAGCACTAGAAAAACAAATAGTAGAATTGATCTCTAACGGACTTGCAGATGGTTTATTAATCTCGGTTTCTTCAGAAACACAAACCACTCAGAATTACGATCATCTTTATAGATTAACCGAATATGAAATTCCTGTGGTGCTGTTTGATAGAATCAATATTGAATTAGATCTGGATAAGGTGGGCGTAGATGATATGCAAAGCATCTATAATGCAGTTCAATATTTACGAAATAAAAGTTTAAGTAAAATTGGTTTGGTATGCGGTATTGCCGATCTGGGTCTTGCTCATGCACGAATTGAAGGCTATAGAAATGCTTTTAAAGAGCTAAATCTTACCTTAAATGAAGATCTGTTGATAATTGCAAAGGACAATAAAATTCTTAAAGAGCAACTAGATCATTTACTGGATACGCAGGAAGTGGAAGCTTTTGTGACTTTGGATTATTTAAGCACTCTTATTACTTCTAGAGTTATCCAAGAACGTAAACTTAGAATTCCGGAGGATATAAAAATTATAGGCTATGTAAATGAAGATATAGCGCCTTTGTTATGTCCTTCTCTTACCTATATAGATCAGCATCCTAATAGCATAGGTGAAACTGCTATGCAAATTTTAATGGATAGAATTCGAAATCAGAATCCAAAAAATCCAGAGAATAAGATCATTAATACTGCAATGGTTCACTTAGATTCTACGAAATTTTAAAAAAAATAACGGGTTCTTTTTGGAAATTGAAAAGGTAATGTTATTGCTTTTCTGCTAAGTAAAATTCTTAATTTAACATTTCACTTAAATATGTCACAATTTAAAGTGAAATAACAAGCACTTAACATAAGAGGTCTAGTAGAGTTTCTAAATTTGTTTCACAAACCAAAAGAATCAATTATGAAATTATTAAAATCAAACTTAATGAAGCCAGTACTTGCCTTAATGGTAGTAATGATGGCTAGTTGTGGAACAAGTAAAAATACTTCTGCTGATATCATGGCAGATTCAAGAGATGCTAAAGCAACCGTTTCAGCAAATCACCCAAACATCGCAGCATTGTTTAACAATTCTGTAGGATATGCAATTTTCCCTAATGTAGGTAAAGGTGCATATATTATTGGTGCGGCTTCTGGAAACGGAACTGTTTACCAAAACGGAGCTTTAATTGGATATTCTAGCATGAAACAAGTAGATGTTGGATTACAAGCGGGAGGAAAAGCATTTATCGAGGTAATATTTTTCCAAACACAAGAAGCTTTAAACAATTTTAAAAATGGTAACTATGAGTTATCTGCTAATGCATCTGCAGTACTATTAGAAGAAGGAGTTTCTAGAGATGTAGAGTTTAGAGATGGTGTTGGAGTTGTTACTAAAGCGAAAGCTGGAGCAATGGCTGGTATTTCTGTAGGTGGTCAAAAATTTGAGTATACTGCAAAATAATAGCTTTAAAATACATTAGAAAACCGATCATTGATTATTCAATGGTCGGTTTTTTTATTTCATTAATTTAGAATAATAAATACTGAATATGAAGATGAAACCGAAACTGCTAATTTTTGATGTAAATGAAACCTTGCTGGACATGGATCCCTTAAGAGATTCTGTAAATAAAGCACTAAATGAAAAGAGAGGTTTTGATATCTGGTTCCCAACGTTGCTTCAATATTCTTTGGTAGAAACCATTACCAAGAATTATTACGACTTTTCTGAGATAGCTGAAGCTACCTTAAAAATGACCGCACAAAGTTTGGATGTGGAGCTTTCTGAAGATCAGATCAAGAAGGCACTTGCTCCAATTACAAAGTTAAAGGCGTATCCGGAAGTAGAAAAATCTTTAGAAGCTTTAAAGAAGAACGGATTTAAACTGATAGCTCTTTCCAACGGTAAACCTGAAGTGCTGCAAGAACAATTGCGCTTTGCAAAGATCCATCAATTTTTTGATGAGGTATTAAGTGTAGAAGAAGTGAAAAATTATAAACCTCATGCATCTACCTATCATTACGCTTATTCTTCTGTTAATATTCTACCGGAAGACACCATGCTGATAGCGGCACATGGTTGGGATATTGCTGGAGCTAAAAGAGCGGGAATACAGGCTGCTTTTATAAAGAGACTAGGAAAATCTTTATATCCTTTGGCCTTAGAGCCAGAAATTAGTGGAACTTCTCTTGAGGAAATTGCTACTCTTTTATTAGAGATGTAAATAACTTATTATATTAAATTTAAAAATGGAAGCCAGATCATAATAGATCTGGCTTCCCTTTTTATACTTATGTTAGAAGATATGTTTTAAAACTTAAATCCAAAGGTAAATATCACTCGGTTTCCTTCTTCACTGGTGTAATACCCAATATTTCCTGTAAAAGCACTAAATCCATTTATAAATACAGATCCACCATAACTAGTGTGCCACTCATCAGAATTCTCGTTTTGTAACCATACTCTTCCATAATCGAAACCTCCCGTTAAACCAAAACGCAACGGAATAAAGTTGGTTTGTATCTTCCCAAGTCCAAGACGTAGATCGGAACTTTGATAGAAACTGCTTTTCCCGTTAAAACGTTGATTTCTAAAGGCACGTAAATCATTATTTCCACCTAATTGTGCTCCATGATAAAATTCATATTTATCACTTATAATTACCTCTCCACCAATTTTAGTCGCAAGCACCACTACGCCACTGCTATGTAATGGATAATCTATAGAAATAGATGGTCTTAAATATCCTAATTCATTCCCATGATCGTCTATGTTTGTTTTATAACCTGCAGTAAGATCTATTTGCATTCCCAAAGTAGGATATGCCGGATTTTTTCTTTTATTTAAATATTGATAATTAACCTCTGCTCCTGCATAAAGTTGATCTTCAAATACATCATTATCTGATTGAAATTTATCTCCCACAATTCTATCTATATCTCTTTTTACTTCTAAAGACTCTATAGTTGGACCTACTTGAAATCTTGATCCTCTGTTATTAGTCCATATTAAAGTTGGTGAAAAATGCCATTGTTCAATGTTTACTCGGTTATATTCTAAATCTACTGCATTATCATCATAAACCGTTTCATTTCCTTTACCGAAGTAATTCAAAGTAAAATTCGGGCTAGTATAATAGGCATCTACACCAAAATTCCAATTATAGAATATATGAGCAAATTCTCCGAAATAACTCAACTCCAATCCTTGTGTATCAAAGAAATAATTTACGCCCAGCGTATGCTGTGTTGTAAAAGGATTTTTAACCAAACCATATGTGGTATAAGTGTCTGAAAGTCCCACATTCACACCTGCATCAGAACTAAATCCTACCGTTGGAAAAATGCTATTTTGTGAAGTTTTACGTTTTGTATAATCGTAATTATTGATATCGTAAGAATCTACAAGCCATTGTTTTCCTGCCTTTTCGATGGTATTGTTCTTGCTTTTATAATCGTATAACTTAGTGTTTTTAGAATTCTCGAAGTTATAGATGTCATTCTCTTCACCACCAAGAACCTTTAATTTAATAAGGTTATCACCTTTACCAACAATTTTAAATTCGTCATCTCCATCTAGACCATAGATCCAGATCTCCTTAGTTTCCTCTGAAGTATAGCTGTTTTGAAAAACCACTTTATCTTTTCTTGAGATCTCAATATCTGTAATTCCATCGTTCTTACGAGTAATAAGAAATTTATCATCTTTCTCTGTTCCAGTAACCACTCTAAATTTGTTTAGATAGTCATAATAGTCACGAGTAACGCCCATTAAATTCTCGCGACGTATTTTTAAGTTTTTCTGAATTTCGGTAATACTATTATCCTTTACGTCTTCGGGTAAATTAGCGAAAGCACTTTCAATCTTAGCATCGGTTAGATTGGATTGAAGATACTTTGCTTGTTCTTCCCAATCTTTCCAAGTTGCATTTTGAATAAGCATGTTATCCATAGGATATCCTGCTACATTAAACCATTTTACATCATCTAAAGAGGAATGAAAACTTTGCATTGCTCTAAATGGAGGAAAACCAAGTTTAAGCAATGAGATAATTGGCCCATCATATTTAGAAAATGGCTGATCACGATCTCTTGGAATTACTCTATATACCTTTTTATCTTCACCTTCTTTAAATTCTGCCCATCTAAATTGATCGTCATGTCTATCCCAATCTCCAACCAACATATCAAAAATTCTCGCTTTAATATATTCTGCTTCATCTATACTAGCATCTTTAGATTCTAACAATTCTTCTCTAAGGTTTGAAGAACTCAAAATATCGTCGGCCTCACCAAAGATCTTCATATCCTTGTTCTCATCTCCAACGTGTTCTTCTAACATATACAGTTCGTCCCCATATTCATCATTAAACACTCCTAAAGCTTTTTGCTTCGGAACATAAAATACCTCTGGACTTACATGTAAAATATCTACATCATCCATAAGATCGTTCAATGCAAAGGGAGCATATGGATGCGCTGTAGTATAGTAGTCCATTACAATTCGTTCTGCAATGGTGTTATCTACGATATCTGCCACGTAGTGCTCTTTCATGTTATTCTGAATAAACCTAATAGCACTTTTCTTTAGCGCTCTTAAAGTGTATTCATTTTCGTTATCATTAATCAATCTTAAAGATCGGGATTGATTCCCTCCACCTTCAGCAATAGGTTTTACATTTCCCGGTAGATCATCTAAGAATAAAACAGGTGCATTAATTTGTTTTCCGTAGACATCTCTGTAATGATCACCCCAAACCCATTTGTATAATCCGCTTTTATCGGTTTCTTCAGGATAATACACTGAAGTTTTTACGGTCTTCCCATAAGATTCCTTTGGCAGATAAGAAACATCTTCTATTCTTGTACGTTGTCTTACAATCTCTTTTTCATATATAAGATTTGAAGTGGTACCTGCAATTTCATAGAAGTATACAGTAGAACTTCCGTCTTTATAAACATCCAATTTTGCATATCCATTTTTATCTGATGCAAAATGCGTTTTTTTATGAGCTCTAGCTTTTTGAGTACTAGTAGCTGCACCACTAATTATTTGTGGCACTTCGTGATGGTCTAAATACTGAAGGTTTCTATCGTTTCCAGATACAAATATCACATCTTCGAACTCTCTTGCAGTAGCTTCTAAAATGTTGTGAAGTCTGCTTTGTTCTGCATTTTGAAAGGTTTGATCGGAGAATCCAGCCACCTTTTTAATAAAGCCATATTTCGTATTGCTTAAAATAGGATGGTGCACAGCTACAATCGTTGTCTTACCAAAATTGTCTTTTAATTCATCTTTAAATTCTTCAAAAAATTGCGCTCTTGTTTTTATATCACATTTGTTGTTGATATAGGTATGATCATCCCAGTTTTCCAAATACCACTGAGAATCTATCATGATCAAGGCTACATCATCACTTAATTGTTCACTTTCTATAGGGCAACCATCATTAGGCCAAAATTTAGCTTTGCTATTATCCTGTAAGTAAGATTCTAGATCGTCTATACTTTTATGACCTTTTTTATTCCACTCGTTCACTCCAGGAGTAAAGATCACTTTCCCATTAAATTTGTCTATTGGGGTAAGTAAATAATCTTTTAAATATTTTTCGGTTTCTTCCTGTGCTTTATCTTTAGAAGGATATCCCTTTTCAGTAGTTATATTACCTACTATTAATAAGGTGGCATTCTCATCTTTCTGAGAAGATTGATTAATAGCATTTAGAATATTCTGAGATATCTTCTTTTCTGTATCTAAACCGGTGTTTGCGGTTATATAAAAACTTTGGGAAATTTCTTTTTCTTGTTTACCACTTCTTTCCTGAGCAAAACCGGAAGAAAATGTGACTAAAAAAATAGAAATTGTTAGGCATACGAAAGAAATAGTGCGTCTTAAATCCAGGGTGGACGTAGTTATTTGCATATAAGTAAAGGTGTTAAGGCGAATTTTTTAAATTGATTTTTTAGGTTAAAATCGCTAAATAGCAGGCAAGATTCAAAAAAAATAATATTCTTTTATAAATTTTAACGTACTATAACATTTTGTTGTGCATTCTAAAAATAGAAAACTGAAGTTCAGCTACTTATAAAACTATAAATTTATAATTAAAATGAAATAAGCAATTTTAAATATCCTTGTCAAATAAGTCAATATTTTTGTTTTCTTCACAGCTTTTGGTAATTGAGGGTCAATATTGTCGAATAAAATTTAAATTAGCTTTAAAAATATATTCTTGAGATTTTTCTTCCTTTTAATTTTACTAATTACATTTTCTGGATCTTCACAGGAATTACCACCCGTTATAAATTATAACGCTGCTACGTACGATGCCGGGAATCAAAACTGGATGATCTCGCAGGCAGAAAATAAAAATTTATACATCGCAAATGGAACTGGGCTACTAGAATTTAATGGTGCCGAATGGAATTTATATCCGGTGCCAAATAATACTATAGTTAGATCTGTAAAGGCAGTAGGAAATAAGATTTTTACAGGCGCTTACATGGAGGTAGGATACTGGCAAAAAAATGAATTTGGCACCTTAAATTATACAAGTTTGTTGGATAAATTTCCCAATAAGGTAACAGATGGGGAACAATTCTGGCATATAGAGAATAGTGAAGATGTTATGATCTTTCAAAGTTTCGAAAAACTGTATCTGTATAATCTGTCTACAGACGAAATCACTAACATTAAAACTTCTACCACTTCAGCTATCACTAATCTTTTCAAAGTTGATAAGAACATTTATTATCAGCAAGAAGGAGAAGGTGTTTTTCTTATCAAGAATGGAAAACCTGAACTTTTAATTCCTACTGAAGCGATTGGAGATCTAGAATTCATTCATCTATCTATAAAAGATAATCAGCTTAATATAATATGTAAATCTGGCGAATTTTATAAGTGGGATGGAGACAGGTTAATTTTTTACAATGAAGGCTTATCTGAAACTATTAAAGGATTAAGTATTTTTTATGCGCTGGAACTGGCAGATAATTCCATGATCTTAGGAACCGTTGAAAATGGGATCTATCATATAAATCCCAATGGCGCAATCATAGAAAATTTTAATCAAACCAACGGACTATTAAATAATACAGTGCTCAGTTTATATGAAGATGTAGATAAAAACCTTTGGGCAGGTTTGGATAATGGAATTGGAGTTATAAATCTCGATTCTGCTTTCGAAATATTTCAAGATAAGAATGGGAAAATTGGTTCTGTTTATACTTCTATTAAAGAGAAAGAGTATTTATACTTAGGAACCAATCAAGGACTATATTATAAAAAAGACGGTGAATTAACGTACACATTTATTCCTGGAACCAATGGCCAAGTTTGGAGTTTGCAAAAAATAGATGACATCCTTTTTTGTGGCCATAATATAGGAACATTTATAGTAAATGAAGGTGAAGCAAGAAAAGTGGCAGATAGATCTGGAACTTGGAAAGTGGTAAAATTGAAACAACAGCCTAATTCTTATTTACAAGGGCATTATAATGGATTGAGTATCTTAAAAAAAGAAGGCGAACAGTTTAAAGCATATCCAATGCTGAAAGATTTTCCGCATTCTTCCAAATCTATAGTTTCAAATAAAAATGGAGATATTTGGATAGGAAATGAACATAAGGGTGTTTTTAAAATTAAGTTGAATGATTCTTTAACTGAAATTGAGTCAACAAAAAATTATCCTTTTAAAGGAGTTTCCGGAATCACATCCAGCATATTCAATTTTAATGATACCTTATATTATGCTACTAAATCTAAGTTCTTTCAATACTTACCAAGTTCAGATAAATTCAATTCTAAAAATGAATTAGCTAAGCTTACTTCCAATTTTAAAAAGATTTCAGGAACAATTATTAATGATGGATCAGATAAGATATGGGGGTTCACAGAAAACTCCATTTTTAATGTGGGATTATCGCAACTTAGTTCTGGGTATAATGTAAACGCAATCTATTTACCGAAGGAAGTTAGAAATATTACCATAGGCCATGAGAATATTACGACCTTGGATAATGACAGATATATTATAGGAGTTTCTAATGGTTATTTGGTATACGATCAATTAGAAATTGCCAAGCATGAATTTCAATTAAAGATTAATAAGATAACGAGTGCTACCGTAGATAGCAACCCTTTGCTCGTTCCCTTGGTAGAAGCTGCTGTATTTGATTATAAATCGAATAACATCAGTATTAATTTTAGTGTAGCAGAGTATGAAAAGTTTGTCTCACCTGAATATAGTTATAGACTTATTGGTTTAAACACTAAATGGAGCAATTGGAATAAAAACCCCATTGCAACTTTTAAAAATTTGTCTTTTGGAGAATATGAATTTCAGGTAAAAGCAAAAATAGGGACACAAACTACTGCGATGGTAGCTTATAACTTCAAGATTTCCCGGCCATGGTATTTAAGCTGGATCGCGCTATTGTGTTATTTTTTATTATTTCTAGCTATTTTAACTCTAATTCACAGAACCAATCTAAGGCACCACAGGAAGCTTAATGAAGAGAAGGAGAATGAGCTTAAAATGAAACATTTGGAGGCGGAGCAAAAGATCATTAAACTTCAGAATGAACAACTTGAAAAGGATATGAACAGTAAGAATAAGGAGCTTGCTGCCTCTACAATGAGTTTAATCAAAAAGAATGAATTTCTTACTAATATAAAAGATCAGTTAAAAGAGTCGGAATCTTCAAAAGTGAAATCTGTAATAAAAACTATAGATAAAGATATTAATGAAGAATACAATTGGAATTTGTTTAAAGATGCTTTTAATAATGCTGATAAGGAATTCTTTAAAAAGATAAAATCTAAGCATCCAGATCTAACTTCGAACGATCTTAAATTGTGTGCTTATTTGCGACTCAATCTTTCTTCAAAAGAGATCGCTCCACTGCTAAATATTTCGGTTAAAAGTGTAGAAATAAAGCGATATCGTTTGCGTAAAAAAATGCTTTTACCGAGAGAAGTGAATCTTGTGGAGTATATCCTTGCTATATAAACCTATACAAATTCATTTAAAAACTATACATAACCTCTACAAGTAGCACTTTTAACACAATATTTCGAGGCATTCTAACTATCTTTTATCTAGTCGGTTCCGAGTTGATACCCCTTTAAGGCTGGGAAGTGTTAACTCCCTACATTTAATATTACCTATGTATATATTTTGTAAAGGTGAATTTTCTTACTTGTTACAAGTCTATTAATATATTGCTAAGGCAATTTTAACAAATTTTCAAATGAAGAGATTTACATGTTTATTAATTGTCCTTTTTGGGGGAATAATTTCTATGTATTCGCAATCGATTGCGGTCCAGGGTACCGTCACCGATGAGAATAATGTTCCACTATTAGGGGTGAATGTTTTAGTAAAAAATGAATCGCGTGGAACTACCACCGATTTTGATGGTAATTTCATGATAGAGAATGTAAAACCTGGAGATATTCTTCAGTTTTCTTATATCGGATTTTTACCAAAAGAAATTACAGTTTCAAGTACAACCTTAAATGTTCAGTTAACAACAGATTCCGAATCTTTAGATGAGGTTGTGGTAATTGGATACGGTACACAAGCAAAAAAGGAGATTACTGGTGCTGTTAGTGTGGTAAGTTCTAGTACTATTGAAGAGCTTAATCCAGTAAGGGTAGAACAAGCTCTTCAGGGAAGAGTAGCGGGCGTAAACATAACATCTACTTCCGGATCTCCAGGTAGTGCTTCCACAATTAGTATTAGAGGTATTTCTACAAACGGTGATTCTAGACCATTAATTTTGGTAGATGGTGCCGTAATAGAAGATCTAAGTGTTATCAATCCAAACGATATAGAAAGTATTAGTGTACTTAAAGATGCTACAGCTGGTATTTATGGGGTAAGAGCTGCTAACGGAGTTATTTTGATCACTACGAAAGGTGGTCAGAAGAACACCGAATTGAGAGTAGAAGTAGATACATATACTGGGGTGCAAGAAACAAGTAGACGACTACCCGTTTTAAATGCAACAGAATATGCTGTAATTATAAATGAAGCTTTCGCTGCTGGTGGACAAACTCCACCATTCAACGATTTTAGTGTTTTAGGCGAAGGAACAGATTATCAAGATGAGATATTTAGAGAAGCCTTTGTTTCAGATTTTAACGTGAACGTTTATGGGGGTGGCGAAAAAGCTACTTATTCTGTAGGTGGTGGTTATTTAAATCAAGACGGGATCGTAGGTGGAAGTTCATCCAATTTTGAACGTATTACAGGAAGAGCAAGTTTTGATTATGATATCCTTGAAAGTTTAAAACTTTCTACAACTGCAATTTACAATCACTCCAATAGAAGTGTTCTTGCTGAAAATGCCTTAGGTTCAGTATTATTTAATGCTATTAACATGGCGCCAACTATTCCGGTTTTTGATGCCAATGGAGATTATAGTTTGGCTGAAGGTTTAGGGAATGAGGTTATTAACCCAATAGCTCAAATAGCAAATACCTATAACAATTCTGAAGTTGATAAAATTACAGGAACAGCTGGACTTGCTTACGATTTCTTCGATCACTTTAAGGCAGAAGCTAGATACCAATTTAATTATGCAGAAGTTCGAGGAAATAGTTTTTTCCCTGAAGCATTCTATGGTTCTGGAAAAGTTTTTAATATAAATGAAGGAAGAAACGTGGTGAATGAAAGCATCAATTTCTTTAGAGATTATACATTCGATGCTTTTTTATCTTATGATAACTCCTTTAACGATCTTCATAATGTAACTGCACTTATAGGAACTTCTGTTTTTAAATCTACAGGAGATTTTTATGGATACACTGGATTTAACATCCCTGGAAATGTTTACGAAAATGCAAGTATAGATAATGCTGAAGATGTTGTAAACAACTACCAAAATATAAGTAATAGAATATTCGATTCTAGATTGTTATCCTATTTTGCAAGACTTCAGTATAACTATGACCAAAAGTATTTAGTTTCAGCAGTAATTAGACGTGATGGTTCTTCCAATTTTGGACCAAACAATAAATTTGGTTATTTCCCATCTGCTTCTGTAGGTTGGGTAATTAGTGAAGAAAGCTTTTTCGAGAATAATATTGTAGACTTCTTTAAACTTAGAAGTAGTTATGGTATTCTTGGAAATGACCGTATTGGTGCATTTGGATATACTTCTCTTTTAAATGGGGAAGGAACTTATGTTTTTGATGACACTCTTTATTTTGGAATTGCTGCGGGTAGACTTTCTAACCCAAATTTACAGTGGGAAGAGCAAACAGCTTTTGACATTGGTGTAGATACTAGATTATTCAATTCTAAATTAGATCTAACAGTAGATTATTTCGAAAGACAAACAGATAATCTTTTATTGGTTCCTCAAGTTTCAGGAATTTTAGGAGTTGGTGCTCCAGGAGCTGGTGCTCCAATCGTAAATGCAGGTTCTGTAGAAAATAAAGGATGGGAATTTTCTGCATCTTATAAACAAGTAGTCACAGACGATTTCGATTTTAATATTAGCTATAACGTAACTACTTTAAAAAATGAGGTGCTCTCTGTTGCCAATGAAAATGGATTTGTAGAAGGCGGTTTTTTTGCTGTAGGGCAAGGAGATGCTCCTGCTAGAATGGAAGCTGGACAACCAATTGGTTATTTCTTCGGACTTGAAACCAACGGGATTTTTCAAAATGCTGCAGATATCGCAAACTCTCCAACTCAAGTAAATGCAAACCCTGGAGATTTACGTTATGTTGATCAGAATGGAGATGGACTTATAGATAGAGACGACCGTGTTAATATAGGAGATCCAATTCCAGATCTAACTATGGGTCTTAACATAGGGTTTAACGTGAAGAATTTTGATTTTACTGCATACGCCTTCGCTTCAATAGGAAACGACATGGTTAGAGCTTATGATAGAAATGAAATTCGAACTAACAAAACTTCTTACGTGTTAGACAGATGGACTGGTCCAGGAACTTCAGATGTATATCCAAGAGTAAACATTGGGCCAAATTCTAATAATTTGTTCTCAGATTTTTATGTTGAAGATGCATCATATGTAAGATTACAAAATGTACAATTTGGTTATAGTTTAAATAACAATGTTACCGAGCAACTGGGAATTAGAAAATTAAGATTCTATGTTTCTGTAAATAACTTATTCACTTTAACCGAATATAATGGATACGATCCTTCTGCCTCAAATGGAAATCCTATTGGAGGAGGTATAGATCAAGGTTTTTACCCTGTGCCTAGAGTTTATTCGGCAGGTTTAAACTTTAAATTTTAATAAAAATGAAGATGAAAATAAACACACTTAAAAACCGAATTATCTTCACTTTAGTAGCATTTATTGCTATTTCTTGTAGTGATGATTTCGTGGAAGTAACTTCAGAAAATGCAAGTTCAGATAATTACTTCAATAATGAAGAGCAATATCAGCAAGCATTAATTGGAGCATATGATTTGTTGCAAGCAACTTATCTAAACGTGATGATTGGAGAGATTGCTTCAGACAATACTTTAGCGGGAGGAGAAAGTGCTAATGACGTTGTAGGTTTTCAACAGATCGACAAAATGACGCATACTCCTGTAAATCAGCAATTACGGGATCTTTGGAACTGGATGTTTGCTGGGGTAAACCGAGCAAATTACTTACTTCAATATCAAGATAAAACAGATTTCTCTGGAAGAAATGAAGTGGTAGCTCAAGCTAGATTTTTAAGAGCTTATTATTATTTTGAATTGGTGAAGTTCTTTGGAGCGGTGCCATTGGTGGTGGATAAACCTCTTGAATTTGGAGATCAATTTAATGTGCCTCGTACCCCCGCTACAGAAGTTTACGATCAGATTGAGGCAGATCTTATTTTTGCTGCAGAGAATCTTCCCGCAACTCAATCGCAAGCTGGTAGAATTACTTCCGGTGCTGCCAATGCACTTTTAGGAAAAGCATATTTATACCAAGGACAATTTGATGAGGCTGCTGCAGCTTTGGAAAAAGTTATTTCAGGACCATATAGACTAGTAGAAGATTATGCAAGTATTTTTGAACAAGAAGGGGAAAATGGACCTGGATCTGTTTTTGAGATTCAATATACCGATAAAGAAGGAGCTGGTTTTGGATGTTTACAGTGTAGTGAAGGAAATGTTGCTGTAGGATTTAACGGAATTAGAAACTTTAACGGACCTACTTTCGATTCTGGATTTAGTTTTAATCTACCACTTCAAGAAACAGTAGATTCTTTTGAAGCTGGTGATATCCGTAAGAATGTTGCAATATTAGATATCGAAGCATTTGCTGCTCAATTTGGAGCTACTTATGTTGAAGGCTATGAGCACACGGGTTATTATAACAGAAAATATATTGCTAGAAAGGGAGATCTTAACACAGGAGATGCCAATCTTACAAATCCAAATAATTACAGAGCAATTCGTTTTGCCGATGTCTTGTTGATGGCTGCTGAAGCTAATTATAAAAAATCTGCTCAAGATGAAGGAAAAGCTAGAGAGTATTTAAACAGAGTTCGAGTGAGAGCTCAGTTAGAACCAATAGTACTATCTGGAAATGCATTATTAGAACAAATATATAAAGACCGTAGATCAGAGTTAGTTGGTGAAGGTCACCGCTTCTTCGATCTTGTACGTACTGGAAGAGCAGCTGCTGCTATTGATGGTTTCGTAGTAGGTAAAAACGAATTATTTCCAATTCCAGCGATCGAAATTCAATTAGCGGGTGATAACTGGGAACAAAATCCAAATTATTAAAAATTAAATAAATCGAATAAATATGAAAATATTCAAATTCTTAGCCATGCTAACCATCTCGGTCCTTCTTTTTACAGGATGTGAGAAAGAAGAAATCACGAATTATGCATTCCAGGAAATCTCTGCGCCTACTAACGTAATGGCCAATTTTGCAGTGGCTCAAGACGATTCAGGAAATGTTACCATTACCCCAAGTGGGGAAGGAGCACAAGTGTTCCAAGTATATTTTGGAGATGGTGATAGTACACCAGTTGAGGTTGCTCAAGGAGAGTCTGTTTCTTATACATATGATGAAGGTGAATACCTTGTTCGTGTAGTTGCAGTTGGATCTACAGGACTTACAAGTGAATTTAATCAGAGATTATTAATTTCATTTAAAGCTCCAGAAAATTTAGAGGTTAATGTAACGCAATCTGCAAGTAATCCGGCAATGGTAAGTGTAAGTGCATCTGCAGATTTTGCAGCCACTTTCGATGTTTACTTTGGGGAAGTTGAAGATGAAGAGCCTGTGCAATTAATGCCAGATGGTTCTATAGATTACACTTACGCAAGCCCGGGAACTTATACAATTCGTGTAGTTGCTAAAGGTGCTGGTGCAGCTACTACAGAAACTACTGTAGATGTTGTAGTACCAGAAGCTAATGATCCTGTTAAATTACCAATCACTTACGATCTTCCAACAGTAAATTATGCGCTTGGAACATTTAACGGAGCTACTTTTTCTGTTGTTACAAATCCATTTCTTTCTGGTGCAAACACAGAAGAAAATATGGTTGGTAAATTAGTAAACAGTGGGGCTCTTTATGAAGGTGGAGCATATGAATTAGGTGAACCAGTAGATTTTAGTGGTGCTAATAAAACCATTACCATGAAATTCTACTCAGATAAGCCAATAGATGTTTTATTGAAATTTGAAGGTGGAGCTACAAATGCAGATCGTGCACTTGAAGTTTCAGCTGCTCATGGAGGAACAGGATGGGAAGTGTTGACTTTCAATTTTGCAACAGATGCTGTGAAAAGTTTTATAGATGGAGATCCTGAAAATGGAGCTGCTTATTCTCCGAACGGTAAATACAGCACCTTAGTTCTTTTTGCTGAAATAGGTAAAACTACTGCTGGAACATTTTATATAGATAATATTATGAAAGCTGGAGCAAATGGTGGTGGAGAAACTGCTGTAGCAACCAAATTGCCAATCAATTTTGAAAATAACGAAACTTTATCTGGAGTATTTGAAGGAAATGCAGTAACTGGTATGCCGGTTGCAAATCCAGATAAAAGCGGAATAAATACTTCGGAAACTGTATTTGCTTTTACTAAAGGCAACGGTGCTATCTGGTATTCTGGAATATTTCAAATTTTTCCACAAAACATAGATCTTACAGCAGGAAAAACATTCTCGTTCAAGATCTGGTCTCCTAAAGCAGGAATCAATGTTAGAATGCAATTAGAAAAAGAAGGTGATGGTGGAGCTGCAACAGTTTTTCGAGATGTTACTTTAACCGAAGCTAATAAGTGGGTGACTTTGACTTACAATTTTGATAACCTTGATGTATCTGCTGGTATAGATAAGTTTGTAATATTTCCAAATTTCGATGACGTTAATCAACCTGCTGGAGATGGTTCTGTATACTACATAGATGATATTGCACAAAGCGCTGGTGGTGGAAATACTGGTGGACCAGTTGCAAGTACAAAAACTAGCTTCCCGGTAAACCTTGAAACTCCAGCAAATGGAGGAGCTGCATCAAACTGGTCAGTTTTCGAAAATGCAGACAATCTTCCATTAGAGATTATTGCTAATCCAGATCCAAGTGGCGCAAATACTTCTGCTACTGTTGCTAAATTCACAGCTAGACAAGCAGGTCAGCCATTCGCAGGTACAATAACTCAATTACAAACGCCATTTACTTTAAGTGCTTCAAACAGTACAGTAAAGATCTTAGTTTGGAAAACTGTAATTAGTGATGTTGGTATTAAATTTGAAAATGCTGCTGGTGGTTCTACAGGTGAAGTTAAAGTGGCTAACACAAAGATTAACCAGTGGGAAGAACTTACATTCGATTTTTCAAGTGTAATTGGAGATCCTAACAATACAAATATTACAGGTTTAGTTGTTTTTCCAGATTTCAAGGGCGGTAGAGCCCAAGACAATGTTGTTTATTTTGATAATATCAGATTAACAGCAGGTGGTGGAACTACTGGTGGAGGTACTTCTGGTGGAGATTTTGGTCTTCCTGTAACTTTCGATGGTAATGCTACTTTCACAACTTCTTCGGCTAGTATTCCTTTTAAAGTAGTTACTAATCCTAAGCAATCTGGAATTAACCCAACTGCAACTAAAGTAGGGGAAGTAACAAATGCTGGTGGTCAATACGAAGCTTTAAGTTTTATACTGGACAAAGCAATTGATTTTTCTGGTTCCAATAAAACTATCACTATGAAAGTGTATTCTGAGGTAGCATATCCAGTATTATTTAAATTAGAAACTGGAGTAAATGGAGAAAGATCAAATCAAGTTCAAGTAAACCATACTGGATCTGGATGGGAAGAATTAACCTTCAATTTTGCTACAGATGCTAAAACTAGTTACGTAAGTGATGCCGATCCTGGAGGAGCTGCTTTCGTACCAACTGGAAAGTATGATGAAATATCTATTTTCTTAGATTTTGCAGGAACTACAGCTGGTACATTCTATATAGATGATATCAAACAGAATTAGAAAAAAATAAAATATGAAATACTTTAAAATAATTTTAAGCATGTTGGCAATTGCCTTTTTGTTTTCAAGTTGCCAAGAGGATGATCTTGGTCTGGAAGCAATGATGGTTCCTTCCAACATTGTGGTAAATACCGATATTAGCACAGACGGTACGGGAATTGTAGTTTTTAATGTATCTGCAGATAATGCGATCTCCTATCAATTCAATTTCGGAGATGGTACTACCGGAACTTCTTTAGATGGAAAAATCACTAAACGTTTTAGTAAAAATGGCTTAAACACCTATTTGGTAAATGTTGTTGCCTATGGAAAAGGTGGAATTAGTAGTTCTAAAGCTATCGAAATAGATGTTCAAAGTGATTTCTCAGATCCTGAAACAAAACAATTCTTAACTGGAGGTAGCACAAAACAATGGTATGTTGCTGCATATCTTCCAGGACACTTAGGAGTAGGACCTTCTTCAGGAGATGGATCTGATGCACCAATTTATTACCAAGCGGCTCCTTTCGAAAAGGCTGGAGACGAAGCAAGTAGTTGTTTTTATACCGATGTATTAACTTATAGTACTACCGGAGAAGACAATCTTACATACACCTTGAATAATAATGGGGCAACTTTTTTCAACGTAGATTATGTTGCACAATTTGGAGGACCAGGCGGAAGCGGAGATCAATGTATCGCATTCGAAACTGGAGGTGCTAAAAACGCTTCTTTATCTCCGGCAACTTCAGGTATAACTACTTCAACAGGAACTCAAATCGATTATTCTGATGGTGGTTTTATGAGTTATTATATTGGAACAAGTTCTTATGAGATCTTAAGTATAGATGAAGATAATATGTACGTAAGAGGAATTATGGGGAACAACCCGGCTCTTGCTTGGTACTTAAAATTTACTACGCTTACTTATGAGGAACAGCAAAATGCTGGAACAGATACAGGTGGTGGAGACACAGATGCAGGTGGTGGAGATACCGATGAGTATCAAAACACCGATTCTCAATTTCAGTCCATATTTTGGTCAGATGATTTTGATGGTACTTCCCTAGATACTTCTGTATGGAATTATGAAGTTGGAAATGGAACAAATGGTTGGGGTAATGGAGAGGTGCAATACTATACCGATAATGAGAAAAACGTAAAAGTTGAAGATGGGAATTTAGTGATAACAGCCATTAAGGAGAATCAAAATGGATTTCAATATACCTCCGGTAGGATTAATACCATGGATAAGTTTGAATTTACTTATGGTAGAGTAGAAATTCGTGCAAAGTTAGCAGGTGGCGGTGGTACGTGGCCAGCGCTTTGGGCTTTAGGTGCTAATTTTGATGTTGTTGGCTGGCCTGAAACAGGAGAAATAGATATTATGGAATTTGTAGGTAATGAACCAAATAGGGTGCAGTCTGCAATCCATTTACCTGGAAACTCGGGAGGAAATGCCATTTTTGATGGAGTAAGTATTGAAAATGCTACATCTGAATTTCACATTTTTGAAGTAGAATGGTCTCCTGAAACAATTACATTCTTAGTTGATGGAGCAGTTAACTTTACTTATGCAAATAGTGAGAGCAAGCCTTTTAATAAAGATTTTTTCTTAATAATGAATGTTGCAATGGGTGGAGCGCTAGGTGGATCGATTGATCCAAATTTTACAGAATCTTCTATGTTTGTTGATTACGTAAAAGTCTTTCAATAACAAATTATAATTAGCCAAAATATCTAGAGGAAACACTTTCCTCTAGATATTTATTTTACAAAAATGAAAAAAAAATCCTTACATATACTTATTCTCTTATTAAGCTGTTTATCAGTTTTTAGTCAGAATTCAAAAATACCTAGCTCGGTACAAAATGTTGAGGCTAAGGTGGATTCTGTTTTAGCTAAGATGACCTTAGAAGAGAAAGTTGGACAATTAGTACAATACAATGGAAGTTGGGATCTTACGGGTCCAGCTTCAGAACTTGGAAGTAAACAAAAAGAGACAAACCTTAAAAAAGGTCTCGTTGGTTCAATGTTGAATGTGCTTTCTGTAGATGCTACGCGTGAAGCGCAAAAACTCATAATGGAAAATTCTAGAATGAAGATTCCATTGATCTTTGGATATGATGTAATTCATGGTTATAAAACAATATTTCCAACTCCTCTAGGCGAAACTGCAAGTTGGGATTTGGAAGCAATGGAACTTTCAGCGCGCATTGCGGCAGTAGAATCTGTTGCAGAAGGAATAAACTGGACCTTTTCACCCATGATCGATGTTTCTAGAGATGCTAGGTGGGGAAGAATCATGGAAGGTTCTGGAGAAGATCCATATTTAACATCTGTAGTTGGTGTTGCAAAAATAAAAGGATATCAGGGAGACGATCTTTCAGATCAGCTTACCATTGCCGCTACGGCTAAGCATTTTGCAGGCTATGGTTTTGCTGAAGCAGGTAGAGATTATAATACAGTGAATTTAGGGGAGAGTGAATTACATAATGCAGTGCTTCCTCCGTTTAAAGCTGCTGCTGAAGCCGGTGTTGCTACTTTTATGAACTCATTTAATGAAATAGATGGAATACCTTCTACCGGAAATAAATACCTTCAAAGAGATATCCTAAAAGGTGAATGGAATTGGCAAGGACTTGTAGTTTCTGACTGGGGTTCTATTACAGAAATGATCTATCATGGTGTTGCAAAAGATAAGAAACAGGCTTCAGAAATTGCCATTAAAGCCGGAAGTGATGTAGACATGGAAGGTGGTGCTTACGAAACTAATTTGGTAGAATTGGTAAATGAAGGTACTGTAGATGCTGCTATTGTAGATGATGCTGTTAGACGAGTTTTAAGAGTAAAGTTTAAACTTGGATTGTTTGACGATCCCTACAAATATTCCGATCCTGCTGTTAAACAGAATATTTCTTATGAAGATCATAAAAAAGCAGCAAGAGCGATTTCTGCAAAATCTATAGTCCTTCTTAAGAATGAAAAAGAAGTATTACCAATAAAAGCTTCAGTTAAATCTATAGCAATTATAGGGCCGTTGGCAAACGATAAAGATGCACCAATAGGAAACTGGAGAGCGCAAGGAGAAGCTAATTCGGCTGTTTCTGTAGTTGAAGGAATTAAAAGTGCTGTTGGAAAAGATACCAAAGTAAAATATGCTTTAGGAACAACATTAGGAACTAGCGAACGCGGATTTCTATTGCCATTGGAAATCAATAAAACAGATAAGTCTGGATTTAAAGAAGCTATAGAATTGGCCAAATCTTCAGAGTTAGTGGTGATGGTTTTAGGTGAAGATGCTTTTCAAGCTGGTGAAGGTAGAAGTCAGGCAAAAATAGGTTTGGCAGGACTTCAGCAAGAACTTTTAGAAGAGATCAAAAAAGTGAATAGCAACATTGTGTTGGTGCTTATTAACGGAAGACCTATGGAAATTTCATGGGCATCAGAAAATCTTCCAGCGATTGTAGTTGCTTGGCAATTAGGATCAGAAAGTGGAAATGCTATTGCAGATGTACTTTTCGGAAAATATAACCCTTCAGGGAAACTTCCAGTTTCGTTTCCGAGATTGGTAGGGCAGGAGCCTTTATATTATAATCAAAAAAATACTGGTAGACCTTCAAATGATCAGCATGTTACTTATTCTCATTATACCGATGTGAAGAAAGATGCTTTGTATCCATTTGGTTTCGGATTAAGTTATACCCAATTTGAATATGGAGACCTTTCTCTTTCAGAAACTGAAATAACTTCAGAAAATGAAATAGAAGCAAGCATTACAATTACCAATACAGGGAAAGTGAAAGGTAGAGAAGTTGTTCAGCTATATCTTCAGGATATTATTGGAAGCACTACCAGACCGGTAAAAGAATTAAAAGGATTTCAGTTAGTAGATCTTGCGCCAGGTGAAAGCAAAACAATAAATTTTAAAATAACTCCAAAAATGTTGGAATTTTACACCGCTAACAGAATTTGGGAAGTAGAACCAGGAGATTTTAAAGTATTTGTTGGAGGTAATTCTAGAGACCTAAAAACTGCTGAATTCATCTTTAAAAAATAAAACCTATTTCTATGAATTATAAAATTTTCATGCTACTTGGAGGTTTTTTGACCTTCACTTCCTGCGCTCCAAAGATCTTTCAAGATAATTTTGATGGAGATTCATTAAATATGGATCATTGGAGTTATGAAGAAGGAAATGGATGCCCAGATCTTTGCGGTTGGGGAAATAATGAACTGCAAACCTACAATAGAGATTATGTAAAAGTGGAAGATGGAAACTTGGTGATCACCGCTGTTAAAAAGGGCGATCAATATTTTTCAGGAAAAATAAACACTAAAGATAAAGTAGAGTTTAAATACGGAAGTATTGAGGTAAGAGCTAAATTGGCAACTGGAAAGGGATTTTGGCCGGCACTTTGGATGCTTGGAGCAGATATTACTGAAGTTGGATGGCCAGCATCTGGAGAAATAGACATCATGGAATATGTTGGGAAAGAACCTGGGAAGGTCTTTACCTCTTTGCATACTCCGTCAAGCCACGGAAATACTGTGGATACCAAGAAAACTGCCATTGCAGGAATAGAAGAAGGTTTTCATTTATTTAGAGCAGATTGGAGTAAGGAGAACATCAAATTTTATGTTGATGATGCTTTACTTTATACATTTACACCAAAGGAATACGATGAAAAATACTATCCATTCAATAAGCCATTTTATTTTATAATAAACTTAGCCGTGGGTGGAAATTTAGGAGGAGCAGTTGTAGATGATTCTTCGCTACCTCAAAAACTTTATGTAGATTACATCAAGGTTACCAAATTATAGATTCAACTAACTTATAATCAATTTAAGATCTAATTCCTTACCAATGAAAAACCATACATTTCTAATTTTGATCACGATCGTATCTGCCTTAGGTGGATTGCTTTTTGGATATGATACAGGTGTAATTAACGGGTCACAATACTACTTTAGTCAGTATTTCGATCTGGATGCCGGAATGAAAGGTTGGGTTGTAGGAAGTGCACTAATAGGTTGTTTTGTTGGAGCCATAGTTGCAGGTCCGCTTAGTAAAGGAATTGGAAGGAAATATTCATTAATCATTTCTGCAATATTGTTCTCTCTATCTGCTTGGGGTTCTGGATTGCCAGCTTTTTTGCCAGAATCGGTAAGTTTATTGGTGGTTTTCAGAATTATTGGAGGTTTAGGGATTGGAATTGCATCTATGAATGCGCCAACTTATATTGCTGAAATTGCTCCGGCAAAAATTCGAGGTACGCTAGTTACTTATTACCAATTAGCCATTGTTGTTGGATTTTTCGTGGTTTTCTTAGCCACTTATTTCATTGGGAATAGTGCTACAGAAGCAGAAAATATTCAATCTGGATGGAGAATCATGTTCTGGTCTGAACTTATTCCGAGTTTAGCGTTTTTAGTGCTGTTATTCTTTGTTCCTAAAAGTCCGCGTTGGTTGGCAATTAAAGGGATGAAAGTTGAAGCTTTAAGTGTTTTAACCAGAATTCACGGTGCAGATGTGGCGCAATTAGAATTTAATGAAATTGAAAAATCTATACAAAAAGATCAGCATAAACTGAAGGTGAGCATTTTTGCAAAAGGAATATTTGCAATTATTGCAATTGGAACGGTACTTTCTATGCTTCAGCAATTTACAGGTATTAATGCCGTGCTTTATTATGGAGCAGATATCTTTGAAAAAGCCTTAGGATTTGGTAAGGAAGACGTGTTGCTTCAGCAGGTTTTATTAGCAGGGATCAACTTATTGTTCACATTTGTGGCAATGGCAACGGTAGATAAATTTGGTAGAAAACCACTTCTTTATATCGGAGCGGTAGGAATGCTTGCTGGATTCCTTTTATTAGGAGCTACGTTAATGACAGATTCTGTTGGAATACTTTCTCTGGTAGGAGTGCTACTTTTCATTGCTTCTTTTGCAATGTCTATGGGTCCTGTAGTTTGGGTTATCCTTTCTGAAATGTTCCCGAATAGTATTAGAAGTGCAGCAATGTCTATAGCAGTTGCAGCTCAATGGGCAGCAAATTATCTAGTAACTCAATCCTTCCCGATGGTTGCTGAAAGTAAAATGAACGAAAGTGATCTTTGGAATGGATCTTTACCATACTTCATCTTCTCGATCTTTATCTTAGGAATTATTTTCTTCACTTATAAATACATTCCTGAAACTAAAGGTAAAACTTTGGAAGAGTTAGAAGATATGTGGGATATCCCAGAAGAATCTTTGAAAGTATAAACAAATTTAAATAAACAGAAAACCCTTCAATGAGTATGAAAACTACTTTTTGAAGGGTTTTTTACTTTGAAGAGATTCCTCATTTCATTCGGAATGTCAAAAGAAGTTCTTATTTATATCTAGAATGTCATCCTGAGCTTGTCGAAGGATTACAGTCAAAATGAATTATTAGTTTAATAGATTCCTCATTTCATTCGGAATGACAGTGTTATTTCATCCTGAGCCTGTCGAAGGATCTTAATTAAATTTAATTAGCATTAATAAGAAATTCCTCATTTCATTCGGAATAACAACTAATTGTCATCCTGTCCCGATAGCTATCGGGATTGTCGAAGGATCTCAATTAAACTGAATTACTTTCAAAAAATCTAATTCAAATTCCTGCGTTCAATAAAAAAGCGTTTAAGAAGTTGAGACGCTTCATCTTCCATGATGCCGTTCTTAACCGTGGTTCTGGGATGTAATTGCCCGCCCATTTTTCTATAACCACGTTCATGATCTGAAGCTGCAAATACCAGATTAGAAAGCTGACTCCAATAAATTGCTCCTGCGCACATCTGGCAAGGTTCCAAGGTTACATACATCGTGCAATCTTTCAAATATTTTCCTCCTAGAAAATTAGCAGCAGCCGTAATTGCCTGCATTTCTGCATGTGCCGTAACATCTTTCAGTATTTCGGTAAGATTATGCCCTCTCGCTATGATCCTTTGATTTACCACTATTACTACACCTACAGGAATTTCTCCTTTGTCATAAGCGTAACTTGCCTCATCTAAGGCTTTCCGCATAAAATAGGCATCGTCAAAAATTAAATCCATATCCAAAAATACAATTTCAAAATGTACCTTTGCTTTTCATGGAAAAAAGTATTTTAAATAATATTGATTCCCCATTAGATCTACGCAAACTTTCTACGGAAGAATTACCCGTTCTAGCAAAGGAACTTAGGAAATTCATAATAGATATCGTGGCCACTAAAGAGGGGCATTTAGGTGCCAGCTTAGGGGTGGTAGAGCTAAGTATTGCCTTGCATTATGCATTTAACACTCCCACAGATCTTTTGGTTTGGGATGTTGGGCATCAAGCATATCCACATAAGATACTTACCGGAAGAAGAGAAATATTTCATACCAACAGGCAGTTTGACGGTTTAAGCGGATTTCCAAAAAGAGCCGAAAGTGAATACGATACTTTTGGAGTAGGACATTCCTCAACCTCTATTTCGGCTGCATTGGGAATGGCCATTGCATCCAATTTAAAGGGAGAGTTCTCTAAACAACATATTGCAGTAATTGGAGATGCCTCTATTGCTAGCGGGATGGCCTTTGAAGGCCTTAACCATGCAGGCGTGAGCAACGCTAATCTTTTGGTGATCTTAAATGATAATGCGATTGGGATAGATCCAAGTGTAGGCGCGTTGAAGCAATATCTCACCAAAGCAAAAGTTGGCCAGAAACCACAACAGGACAATATTATTGAAGCTTTAAACTTCAACTATTTTGGACCCGTAGATGGACACGACATAGATGGTTTACTGAAGGCTTTTGAAGAATTAAAGAAAATACAAGGTCCAAAGTTCCTTCACGTGATCACCACAAAAGGAAAGGGTTTGAAGCAAGCCGAAGAGGATCAGGTGAAATATCACGCTCCGGGAAAATTCGTGGCAGATACAGGAGAATTAGTTCCTTCTAATTCTGAAGGATTACCACTAAAATATCAAGATGTTTTTGGATTGACCTTAGTTGAGTTAGCCGAAAAGAATGAAAAAATAATAGGGATCACTCCGGCAATGCCAACAGGAAGTTCCCTAAAATATATGATGGAAGCTTTTCCTGAAAGAGCTTTTGATGTTGGAATAGCAGAACAACATGCTGTAACCTTGGCAGCGGGAATGGCCACTCAAGGATTTATCGTGTATTGTGCTATTTATTCCACATTTCTGCAACGTGCTTATGATCAAGTGATCCATGATGTTGCCATACAAGATCTTCCGGTTATTTTTTGTTTAGATAGAGCAGGATTGGTGGGCGAAGATGGAGCTACGCATCACGGAGTTTTTGATATAGCGTATTTACGTTGCATCCCGAATATCATTATCGCTGCTCCTAGAGATGAGGTTCAGTTACGAAATTTGTTATATACCGCACAACTGGATCTAAAATATCCGTTAGCCATTAGATATCCTCGCGGAAGAGGGATTAGAGTAGATTGGAAGCAGGAATTCATTGAACTGGAAATAGGGAAAGGAGAATTACTTTCTGAAGGAACCGAGCTTGCCGTAATTAGCGCTGGAACTATTGCCGAAAATGTAAAGCAAGCAATAGCTTCTGTAAGTGCAACTGGAAAAGTGGCACATTATGATGCTGGCTTTATAAAACCTTTAGATGAAGCAATGTTACACGACATCTTCTCTAAGTTTAAGAAGATAGTTAGTGTAGAGGAAGGAGCGCTTTCCGGTGGTTTTGGAAGTGCCATTTTAGAATTCGCAGCGAAGAATAATTATAGCAACCGTATTAAATGTTTAGGAATTCCAGATCAGTTCATTGAGCAAGGAAGTATGGCCGAGTTATATGAAATCGTGGAATTAGACGTTCAAAGTATAGCGAATACCATTAAAAGCCTTTTAAAATAATTGTTTACCCCTTTAGAATGAAGTTTACGTTTACCACTTTAGTTGCCTTTTTATTCCTGTTATTTCTTGATGTTTCTGCTTCGGTTGCTTTTACCAAGCCTCTAATAGCATCAGATACCACCGCTCTTGATAATTCTGAACACGATTCTATTATAGACGCAAATCAGGAAGTTTTAATGTTTTGGTCTAAAAAGAATTCGGTAGGGGTCAACCTAAACGAAGTGGCTTTTGTGAACTGGAATGCGGGTGGAAACAATTCTGTTTCAGCATTATTTCATGGAAATTTTGAACGAAAGTTTAAAAGGAATTTGCTTTTATGGAGGACTACCGCTACCCTTAAATATGGAATAAATGCACAGGAGGGAAGAGAATTCAGAAAAACAGACGATGAGATCTCGCTAAACTCTACCTACGGATATAGAAAAGATTCTACTTCAAATTTTAGATATTCGGCTAAATTCAATTTTAAAACACAACTCGCGAACGGTTATAAATATCCGAATACCGAAAAAGCTATTTCTAAGTTGATGGCTCCAGGATATATTTTTCTTGGGGTTGGTGCAGAATATTCTGCACCAAATGAAGATCTCACCGTTTACCTTTCGCCGCTAACAGATAAATCTACTTTTGTTTTAGACACTAGATTAGCTAACGAAGGAATGTTTGGGGTAACTCCGGCTGTCCGAGATTCTATCGGGAATATTATTGAGGAAGGGGAGCACGTAAGAACAGAAATAGGGATTTTAGTAACCAGCGGATTTAGCAAAGAGATCTTTTCCAATGTAAAGATGGATAATCAGCTTAGTTTTTATACAGATTACCTAAATAAATTTGGGAATATCGATGTGGACTGGGAACTTACTTTAAATCTGGTGGTAAACGATTTTGTTAAGGCGAACATAGGCTCGCATCTTATTTATGATGACGATGTGAAATTTAAAGAAGACACCAATGATGATGGGGTTCTGGAAACCTTAGGTCCAAAATTGCAGTTTAAACAGATGTTAGGAGTAGGAGTGATCTACGAATTTTAATTAAACTTCAGAATTTAACAGGGTTCTGGTTTTACCGGGAACATTTCTGAACTTATTTAATCTGATCTGAAATTCGGTTCCAAAACCTTCTTCACTGCGAAGGTCTACCGTTCCACCGTGAGCTTCAGCAACCATTTTTACGAGCGTAAGTCCAATTCCATAACTTTTTAGCTTTTCTTTTCTCTCCTGTTTTCCATGTTGCAAAAACACGAAAATCCCTTCTTGCTTTTCTTTAGGAATAGGGGCTCCAAAATTATGAACAGAAAGATTTAACCAATCTTTTTCGTCTTTTACTTTAATAGTGATAGGCTTGTTTGATTCGCCATATTTCACGCTGTTAGTTATAAGATTTTCCAACAATCTTCTTATAGCGGTAGCATCAAAAATCCCTTTTATCGATGCATATTCGTTTTCAAGAATGATCTCTTCAGAATAAACATCACAGGCTTCATTATGAACCGTAGAAATATCTTCTATAATATCCAGGTCTGAGAAAGAGAGCATGATTCCTTCTCCCGCTTTCACCGTAATAGAGTCTAGCAAGCCTTCAATAAGATCTATGGCTTTATTTACGCTGTTGTAAGACATCTTTTTAACCTTGGCGAGCCTTTCTTCTCCTGCTTCATAACTAAGCATCTCGATAGCCATTCTCGCTGCAGCTAATGGGTTTCTTATATCATGCGCTAAAGTTCCTATCAATTTATTCTGCATTTCCTGTATAGATTGAGTAAATGAAGAAACAGAATTCAGCATTGCTTTATCTATCGAACTTTTTATAAGGTGGAATAAAGATTCTTCGGTAACATTATTTCTATATAGCACTTTAATAATAACATTGTTAAAAATCATGTATTCTTGAATGATCTGGTCTACCGTATAGTTAGGCGAAGTTGCTCTGTGTCTCCCATGTTCTAAACTATTTTCCTCGATCTGTTGGATCTTATCTGCGCTTAGATAATGTTCTGTTTTCTCATGACTGTTCATGATGCTTATAATATCGTCTAAGATATTTGGAACATGATCTAATAGGGCGATCTTGTTAGTGCTAAGTGCTGCTTTTACTTGAGATTGCACCTCGTTTTCCCACATAGATAGAATTACGTCTCTTTGGCTTTTTAGTAGTTCTGCAGTCTTTTTCATGTAATTTTATTGTAAGAAACAACTTTTTTAAATGCTATTGCCTTTGTATTTATTGAAAGAGGAAACCGTTATGCCATCGGTTAATGATGCGGTGTAAGAGCAAATTTGCATTAAACTTTCATACACAGATTGTTCTTCCTGAAGCTTTAACTTGCTAACAGATCTTCGAATTAACATGTTGTAATTAGATTCTTCTAATGCAACAGATTCCGGTAAAAAAGCTTCGGTATAAGTATCTAACAAATGAGATAACATTTTATATCCCGCAATTTCTTTATTAATAACTTCTTCACTTTCATAAATTCGTTCTACAGAGATCTTAATAATGTCCTTGATCTGTGCTTCATAACTACTCTTATCGAAAAGAGATTCATGAAACTCCCCTTTTAAAATTGCCTCTTCATTATCAAGGAAAATTTCTACTGCTTCTGTGATCAAAGTATTAATTGCTAAAGCTCTTAAATAGCTCAACCTATCTGCTGTGCTGGTTAACGAATTGTATTTGGCGGTGTTAATGCTGTTTTTCACGAGTTTAATTAGATACTCTAAGGCATATTCCTCGTCGATCAAACCAAGATTTATACCATCTTCAAAATCGATGATGGTGTAGCAAATATCATCTGCAGCTTCTACTAAAAATGCCAATGGATGTCTTGAAAAAGCAGTGAACTCGCCATTTCTCACATTTTTAAGTCCTAATTCTTCTGCGATCTCTTCGAATATTTCTTTTTCTGACTGAAAAACTCCAAATTTCTTATCGCCTATATTTTTTGTGGGTTTATGCGGAAGGGATTCTTTTGGGTATTTTATAAAAGCTCCCAAAGTTGCATAAGACAAGCGCAAGCCGCCTTCTATTCCGGGTCTGTTTTCGGTTAATATTTTGAAGCCATTCGCATTTCCTTCAAATTTTACGAGATCTTGGTATTCTTTATCTGTAAGTTGTTCTTTAAAACGCTTTCCATTTCCTAAGCTGAAGTATTCACCAATCGCTTTTTCACCGGAATGACCAAAAGGTGGGTTTCCTATATCATGAGCCAAACATGCAGCGGCTACAATAGCACCAAAATCATTCATTTGGTAACCATGCGTTTCTTTCAGTTGTGGGTGTTTTTCCAGGATCTTTTGTCCGGCCAACCTTCCTAAAGATCTTCCTACTACAGATACTTCTAAACTGTGGGTTAAACGGGTATGAACAAAATCTGTTTTTGAAAGCGGAATCACCTGCGTTTTATCTTGCAGACTTCTAAATGCTGAAGAAAAAATGATACGATCGTAATCTACTTCGAAACCAAGACGGGTTTCATTTTGCTCTTTACGTAATCTTTTATTAGTATCTCCATATCTTTTCAAGGATAGAAGTTGTTCCCAATTCATCATATTCTAATGTTTGCGTTAGGGATTGAGCTATTGTTTGAGCTCTCCCGATCTTTTTTCGGGAAGCGAGTAGCGAAAGCCCGACCCGCAGGGGAACGCCCCAATTCACCGATTTCAAAGGTAATAAAAAGGGAAGCAATCTTGCGAATACTTCCCTTTGGTAAACGTTAACTATGTATTAGTCGGAGTAAAAATTAAATTTAAGACCCGCACATTAGGCAATCGTCACCTTCAGCTTCTTTGGCTTGAGCAATAAGTGCTTTTAACTCGTCTGGAGAAAGTGCATCTCCTTCTACAGCCATCTGTACTGGTTGTGTAGCAGCTTTTACTGGAGCAACCACTTCATCTGGTTGTGCCATTTCTGCATATGATTCTAAAACCGGTTCTTTTTTGGTTTCCTTAGAAAGTGTGAACTTAATAGCATCTACCGCGCTCTTCGTTCTCAGGTAATACATTCCAGTTTTAAGTCCGCTCTTCCATGCGTAAAAGTGCATAGAGGTTAACTTGCTGTTGTTTGCATTTTCCATGAACAGGTTAAGCGATTGCGACTGATCTATGAAATAGCCACGTTGTCTGGACATGTCTATAATGTCTTTCATGCTTAGTTCCCATACTGTTTTGTAAAGTTCTTTAAGATCTTGA